>JALYGH010000434.1 GCA_030777205.1 Chloroflexota bacterium | reverse complement strand
ATGCTGGGAGGGTTCACGAACCCCCAGCATCGGGAGGCGGGGGGCTCACTCCGGCATCGACACGGTGATCGTGACGTCCTCGCGGGCGAGGAACTCCGGCCGGAGGCGGGTGCCGAGGCCCGGTCCGGTCGGCGCGGCGACGTAGCCGCGGTCGATGGCCGGCAGCTCGGTCACGACGGTCTCGTACCAGCCGTGGTAGTAGGCCCGCACGCCCTCCTGAATCATCGCGTTCGGCGTCGCCAGGCAGAGGTGGGTGCCGACGACGTAGGCGATCGGCCCGGTGCAGTCGTGGGGCGCGAACGGACGGTGGTACGCCTCGGCCAGCGCGGCGATCTTGCGCGCCTCGGAGATCCCGCCGACCCAGCCCGGATCGAGCATGACGATGCCGATCGCGTCCTTCTCGAGCATCTCCCGAAACGAGTAGCGCGAGGCGAGCGTCTCGGAGGCCGTCGTCGGGACGCGGGTGCGCCGGGCGAACTCGGCCAGCGCGTCGGCGTTGTCCATCCGGATCGGGTCCTCGTACCAGAGCGGCTTGATCTCCTCGAGCGCCTCGGCGATGCGCATCGCGGACTGGAGGTTCCAGCGCGAGTGCAGCTCGACGGCGATCTCCATCTGCATCCCGACGGCGTCGCGGATCTGGCGGAACGGCTCGACGCCGCGCTCGATCTGCTCCGGGGTGATGTGCTGGCCGCCGGTCTCGTCGGCGAACTGGTCGAACGGCCAGATCTTCATCGCCGTGATGCCCATCTCGAGCAGCGAGCTGGCGACATCGGCGGCGCGGCCCTCGTAGAGCCAGGCGCCGAGGTCCTCGTACGGCCCCGCGTGCTCGCCGATGCCCCAGCTCGCCGCGAAGCCGGCACCCGGGCGGGCCGACTTGAAGACGTTGTAGCCGTAGCCGGCGCAGGTGTTGTAGAGGCGGATGCGGTCGCGGACCGGACCGCCGAGGCAGGCGTAGACCGGCAGGCCGACGCTCTGGCCGAACAGGTCCCAGAGCGCGATGTCGACCGCCGAGAGGCCGCGCATCTCGGCGCCGATCGCCGTGTAGGCCATGCGGGCGCCGAGGGCGGTGTAGTGCCGCTCGACGGCGCGCGGGTCCTTGCCAAGCAGGTAGGGCGCGACGGTCTCGTGGACGTACGCCGCGACCGACGCCGCCCCGAAGAACGTCTCGCCGAGCCCGACGAGGCCGTCGTCGGTGTGGAGCTGCACCCAGACCAGGTTCGGGTGCGTCGGCGTCTGGATCGTCTCGACTCGGGTGATCTTCATCGCGAGCCTCCCGAAGCGTGAGGGATGGGGGGCGGCGCCACGGTTCCCCCTGCATGAGCCGCGGGCTCCCGACGCCCGCTCGAGCGAGTCTACGAGCGGTAGCCGCGGCGTCGATCCCCGCTGGGCGGCCAACTACGCCCGGCCGGGGGTCACGAGCTGAGGACGGGGAGCTCGGTCAGCCCGAGGCCAGCGGCCGCCCGGCCGGCGCCGGCAGCCGGGGTGGTGTCGTCGCCGGCCCGGTCCGACGCGGCGGCTCGAAGCGCCTCGTCCGCGACGGGGGCGACGGGGGACGCCAGCTCCGCCTGCAAGGACCAGGGGCTGGTCTGGGTGACGCGGGCCTGGACGAGCCGGCCGGCCAGCCCTTCGGGCGACGCGATGTGGACCAGCTTGTTCGTCCGGGTCCGGCCGTACCACTTGCCCTTCGCCTCGCCCTCGATCAGCACCTCGACCGTCCGGCCGAGGTACGGGGCGTTGATCGAGGCGGCGATCTCCTTCTGGAGCGCCTCGACGGCGTGGAGGCGGCGCTTCTTCTCCTCGAGCGGGAGCTGGTCCGGGTGGATGGCGGCCGGGGTGCCGGGGCGCGGCGAGTAGGCGGCGACGTGAACGACGTCGAAGCGGATCTCGGCCAGCGCCTTGAGGGTGTTCTCGAACTGGGCGGCGGTCTCGCCGGGGAAGCCGACGATGATGTCGGTGGACAGGTGGAGGTCGGGCACGCGGTCGCGGATGCGGGCGACGAGGTCCTTGTAGAAGCCGACGGTGTAGCCGCGCCGCATCTGGCGCAGGACCTCGTCGTCACCGGACTGGAGCGGCAGGTTGACGTCCTCGCAGACCTTGGGCAGCGTGGCGACGGCCTCGATCAGGTCGGCGTGGAAGTCGCCGGGGTAGGAGGTCAGGAAGCGGATGCGGGCGAGGTCGCCGGTCTCGTCGTTCAGGCGGCGGAGCAGCTCGGCGAGCGAGACGCGCGGGCGGAGGTCGCGGCCGTAGCGCTCGACGATCTGGGAGAGCAGGACGACCTCGCGGGTGCCGCGCCGGACGAGCCCGTTGACCTCACAGAGGATGTCCTCGGGAGTGCGGGAGCGCTCGCGGCCGCGGGTGGAGGGCACGATGCAGAAGGTGCAGTTGCGGTTGCAGCCCTGGTGGATGGTGATGCCCTCGGAGACGCGCGGGGCGCGGGCGGCGTCCTCCGGCTCGATCCGGTAGAACTGGTCGATCTCGACGAGGTCGGCGAGGCGGTCCTTGACGGTGAGGTCCTTGCCGGGCTCGAGGAAGAAGTCGACGAAGGGGTACTGCGACTGCCAGGCGTCGACGTCGCCGACGCAGCCGGCCACGGCGATGCGAGTGGCCGGCTTCTCCCGCTTGAGGCGGCGGAGGTCGGCGAGCTGGTTGCGGATCTTGTCCTCGGCGTGCTGGCGGACCATGCAGGAGTAGAGGACGACGAGGTTGGCGGAGCGGGTGGAGTCGGTCTCGACGAAGCCCTGGCGCTCGAGATCCTGGCTGACGCGGCGCGCGTCGGCCGTGTTCATCTGGCAGCCGATGGTCCAGATGTGGAACGTGCCCATCCCGTCCTCTTTCCTGGTCGCTCGTCTCGCGTGGTCTGTCGGTGAGTATACCAGCGAAACCCCGCATCTCCCGGGGAACTCGCACATCCGAACCCACGTCCGAGCCGAATGCGCCGAGGCGAGAACCGGCCGAGGCTAGAACTGGAAGTACACGAACCGCTGCTCGGCTGGGGGCTCGGCGATGGCGACGTACGCGGTGATGAATGCGAGCGCCATGCCGAGGAGGACCGGGCGGAGCACGAGCGGCACGGTCGGCCGCCAACCGCGACGAGTGACGACCCAGCCGACGATCAACGCTGCGGCGACGACGAGCACGTACAACGCCGAGGCGATGCTCACCTCGTCCGACGACGGCGTGTAGACGAACATCGAGCGGAGGAACAGCGCGGCATCCTCCATCGTCTCGGCCCGGAACAACACCCAGCCGACCAGCACGACGACCTGGGTGACGATCCAGCCGACCACGGCCGCTGCCGGCGAGGGCCGAAGCGGCAGCCACGCCTGCCGCAGGCGGTCGACGCTCAGCGCCGCGCCCCAGTAGACGCCCCAGACGACGAAGTGCCACGCCGCGCCGTGCCACAGGCCGCCGAGCGCCATCGTGATGAGCAGGTTCCGCACGGTGATCGCCAGCCCGCGCCTCGAGCCTCCGAGCGGGATGAACAGGTAATCCCGGAGCCAGGTCGACAGCGAGATGTGCCAGCGCCGCCAGAAGTCGGAGACGCTGGTCGCCAGGTACGGGGCGTCGAAATTGATCGGGATGTGGAAGCCGAACAGTTGCGCCGAGCCGCGCGCGATGTCGGTGTAGCCGGAAAAGTCGAAGTAGATCTGGAGGGCGAAAGCGAGCGTCGCGATCCAGGCCTCGCCCGTGCCGATCTTAGAGGCCTCGAAGCCG
The DNA here is from genome assembly GCA_030777205.1 of Chloroflexota bacterium. GTDB lineage: Bacteria > Chloroflexota > UBA6077 > UBA6077 > JACCZL01 > JALYGH01. The sequence continues at coordinate 3,890 of JALYGH010000434.1, read as the reverse complement.
GCATCGGCGATCGGTGCCAGCTTGTCGGCGATCAGGACCTTCTTCATCAGGCCGAGCGCGATCAGGCGCAGGCCATCCTTCGCGAGCTCCGGATCGAAGCGCTTCGTCCCGGCCAGCTCCGGCACGAACTGCTGGAAGCGCTTGATCGGGCCGGCGATCTGGGTCGGGAAGAAGGCCGCGAACACGTGGAACTTCGAGAAGCTGTGGACCGGCACGCTCCCCCGGTGGATGTCGACGAGGTAGTGGATGAACTCGAACGTGAAGAAGGAGATGCCGAGGGGGAGCACCAGCTCGAGGAACGGCGGATCCCAGGCGGCTCCGGTCGCCGATCCGACGGCGACGGACGCGCTCTCGGCGGCGAAGTTCCAGTACTTGAAGAAGCCGAGCACGGCCAGGTCGGCGCCGACGCACCCCCAGAGGACGAGGCGCTTGCGGCGCGTCGCCCGCCCGACCGCCAGGCCGAAGAGGTAGTTCGCGACCGCCAGCACGAACATCAGGGCGGCGTACGGCGGGCTCCACGTCGCGTAGAATATGTAGCTCGCGACGAGGAGCAGCTCAACCCGCCAGCGGGCCGGCGTGAGCCAGAACAGCAGCCAGGTCACCGGCAGGAAGATCGCGTACTCGAGACTGTTGAAGAGCATCCTAGACGGGGTCCGGCCGGATGATTACCGGGGCTCGGCTCGCCGACCGGCGTCCGGAGTGTTGGGGGCAACTCGCGTTCAACGCGGGCCGCGGAGCGTGGCGTCGGCCGGTCGCGAGCCGAAGTGCGATCGGATCTCCCGCGCGACCTGGCGGGAAAACTCGGTGGTCCCCTCCTCGGTGAGGTGCACGACGTCCAGGAAGTCGTCCCCGGTCAGCCCGCTCCGGCTCGGCTCGGTCAGGTCCGCGAAGACCGCGCCGTGCTCGCTGGCCAGCTCTGAGATGGTCATGTGGAACATCTCGACCTCGTGGCGCACGCGCCCCTGGAAGCCGGGATAGAGGGGCGGGGCCACCAGCAGGATGTCGATGCCCCGGCGGCGAAGGTCGGCGACCAGCCCGCGCAGGGCTTCGGCACGGCGTCCCCGGAGCGAATAATTGGTGAACCACTGGCCGTGTCGCTCGGCGAGATCTTGCTCGCCCACTCGACGTCGCGAACGGTAGACGTCGAACCCGCGCTGTCGATCGGTCTCGCCGGCATCGGGCGACCACGGGTCGAGCGCGACCCTCAACGCGGCGCGGTACTTGTAGGTCCGCCAGGCGTCGCCGAGTACCTCGCGCGCCGCGGCTGGTCCGTCGATGGTCACGCCGAACTCGGGCCAGCGCCAGGGCGCGACGAGCTCCGGGGCCGGCCCCCACACGTGAATGTCGGCGCTGTCGCTCAGCTCCCACTGGGACACGCCGATCACGACCAGCCTGGGCGACAGCTTCGCGAGCAGCCGGTCGGCCATGATCCTGGTCAGTCGAGGGTCCGCGGCGGCGAACGCCGCGTTGAAGCCGGGGCCGCAGGCGCACTCGTCGGAGACGACGCGCGGGTCGATGCCGTACTGCACGCGCGAATCGCCGAGGTACAGCACCTCCGTGTCGCGATGCCGATCGGCCAGCAGGAGCTTCCCGGTCGGCGAGACCTCGTCCTTGAGCGGCAAGCGCGGCGCGACGAGCGTCGTGTCGAACAGGAGCCAGTCCAGGAATGCCAGCATGATGGTCGCCGTCAGGAGCGTGACCGCGATGAACGACAGGCGCGCCCACCACGCGCTCCAGCGCGGGGTCAGGCGAGGCAGCGCTCGCACGGGCCAGGCGACGGCGGGCGCTCGGACGGTCAGCCGCCCGGCGACCGCTCGCGACCGCGGATCGGGTGAGGTGTACGTCAAGGGAGTGGGGAGGAATCTGGCACTCGGTCGGACGAGGAGCCCGTCGTCCCGCGCTGATCGGGGAGATCACTCGCTGCCGCCGGCCGCCCGGATGTTAGCGTCCGTGCACTGGTCTTGACAACGAACCTATCGCGGTGAGCCGATCCGATGGTGTGCCGTCGCTACCAGCCGGCCGCGGCGCCGTCACTGCGCGGGTCGGCCGCCGCCCAGTACACGCCCTGCTCGCGGTCGATTCGGATGGCCTGGGCGTGGCCGAGCGCGTCGCTCCGGTCGGGGACGACCCGGACGTCGTGCCCCAGCGAGCTGAGCGGCTGCGCCGTGTCCACCGCCAGCGACTCCTCGAGGGTGAGGGCGACCGTCGGCGCGCCCCAGGTGCGGCCGAAGAGCCAGCGCGGCGCCTCGACCGCCCGCTGGACGTCGTAGCCGAAGTCCACGACGCGCGTCACGACGGCGGCCTGGGTCTGGGGCTGGCCCTCGCCGCCCATCGTCCCGTAGACGAGGACCGGCTCGTCGCCGGCGAAGAGCATCGCCGGGATGAGCGTGTGGAAGGTGCGCTTGCCCGGTTCCAGGCGGTTCGGGTGAGCGGGGTCGAGCGAGAAGTGGGCGCCGCGGTTCTGGAGGATGACGCCGCTCTCGCCGGCCACGACGCCCGAGCCGAAGTCGAAGTACACGCTCTGGATGAGCGAGACGGCGTTGCCGTCGCCGTCGACGGCGCACAGGTAGCAGGTGTCGCCGCCGGTCGACACCGTCGCCGGCGCCGGCGGCCGACGGGTCGGGTCGAGGCGGGCGCGGAGCCCGGCGATGTGGTCGTCGGAGAGTAGGCGGGCGACCGGCACGTCGGCGAACTCCGGATCCGTGACGTGGCGGTCGCGGTCCTCGAAGACGAGGCGGGCCGTCTCGGCCAGGGTGTGGACGTAGGCCACCGAGCCGTCGCCCATGGCGGCCACGTCCAGGCCGTCGAGCACGCGCAGTATCTCGAGGGCGGTGACGCCCTGCGTGTTCGGCGGCATCTGGTACGCCGTGTAGCCGCGGTACGTCGCCCAGATCGGCGTGATCCAGGTCGAGCGGTGGGCGGCGAAGTCCTCCGGGCGGAGGACGCCGCCGCGCTCGTCGACGTAGGCGCAAACCTGCTCGGCGACCGGGCCGCGATAGAACGCGTCCGGCCCGCCCGCGGCGACCCGCCGCAGTGTCGCCCCGAGGTTGGGCATCGCGAGCCGCTCGCCCATCCGGAGCGGCCGTCCGAACGGGCGGAACGTGGCCCGCGTCGTCGGGTCGGCGTCGAGGACGGCGGCGGCCCGACCGCTCCAATCGGCCAGGCTCTCCGGCACCGCGAAGCCGCCCTCGGCCAGCGCGATGGCCGGCTCGAACAGCGCGCCGAACGGCAGGCGCCCGAGGCGCTGGTGGAGCTGCCACCAGCCGTCGACCACCCCGGGGACGGTCACCGCCGCGAGCAGTCCACGAATCGGGATCGCGGCATGCCCGCGCTCGCGGTACCACGCGATGGTCGCCGCGGACGCCGCCCGACCGCTCGCGTTCAGCCCGTCGAGGCGGCGGGAGCCCGCGTCCCAGAGGAGGCAGAATAGGTCGCCGCCGACGCCGGCCATGTGCGGGTAGACAACGGCCAGGACGGCGTTAGCGGCGATGGCGGCGTCGGCGGCCGAGCCCCCGCGCTCCAGCATCCGCAGCCCGACCTGGGACGCCGCGTGATGCGGCGCGGCCACCGCCCCGCGGGTCGCCAGCACCGGCTGTCGCCCGGTCCTCGAAAGCGCCATCGTGTCTCCCGGTCTCGTCTCCTGATGAGCGCCGGCAGGCCACGGGATCCGCCGCGACCGCAATGCGGCAGATCATCACGCGGAGCGAGCCGTCGACGAAAGGGTACACTCACCCGTCGATCTCGGCGAATCGGATGGATCGTGGACAATCTGCCCCGCGCTCGGATCGAGGTCGGCGGCAATCCGGCCGCCCGGACCGCGGCGCTCCGCGTCGGTGTGCGGCTCGTGCTGGTCGGCCTGGTGGGACTGCTCACCCTGGGGTGCTTGCCCC
>JALYGH010000433.1 GCA_030777205.1 Chloroflexota bacterium | reverse complement strand
CGTCGATAGCATCATGAGCCTCGACTCGCGCCTGACGCTCGACCAGCACCTCCTCATCTTCGCCGACCCGACGCGGATCGCGGATTCCTACGCTCGCGGCCTGGCAGCTGAGACGACGCGCGAACGGTTCACGCTGGTGCGGGTCGTCAGCAAGTACGGCCAGACCGACGACCGGTCGAAGGACCTCGTCCGGGCGATACGTAACACGCCGATCGGCGGCGGCCTGGCGTCCTCGGTCGCCGGCGGGACGGCCGGCGTGATCGACTACGCCGACAAGCTGTACCAGGACTTCCCGCGCGCCCTGGCCTTCATCCTGGCGAGCACCTACCTGGTCCTGCTCATACTGTTCCGGTCGGTGGTGCTGCCGCTCAAAGCGCTGGTGATCAATACGCTGAGCATCCTGGCCAGCTACGGGGCGCTCGTCGTCGTGTTCCAGGAAGGCGCGCTCTCCGACCTGCTGCGCTTTCAGCCGCTCGGCTTCATCGAGGCCTCGCTGCCGATCGTGATGTTCTGCGTCCTGTTCGGCCTGTCGATGGACTACGAGGTGTTCCTGCTCTCGCGTGTCCGCGAGGCGTACGACGACGGCCTGAGCAACACGGCCAGCGTCGCGAGCGGCCTGGAGCGGAGCGGCCGGCTGATCACCAGCGCCGCCGCGATCGTCGTCCTGGTCAGCGGCAGCTTCGTCTTCGCCGACATCATCATCATCAAGGCGCTCGGCCTGGGCACTGCCATCGCCGTCCTGCTCGACGCGACGGTCGTGCGGGCGCTGCTCGTGCCGGCGACGATGCAGCTCCTCGGCGACTGGAACTGGTGGGCGCCGAGGGCCGTCCTGCGCGTCCTGCCCGCCCGGCTGGGGGGAGCGCACTGATGGCCGGCTCGCGGGGACGGACCCGACTGGCCGCGTCGCTGGCCGCGGTCGCCATGCTGCTCGTGGCCTGCACCAATCGGGAGGTCGCCGGCCTGCCGCCCGCCCCGACGCCGACGCCGGTCGCCTACGCGCCGGTCACCTTCCCCCAGGACGAGGCGCCGCACGACGACCTCAGCGAGTGGTGGTACTACACCGGCCACCTCGAAGCCGAGGACGGCCGACGGTGGGGCTTCCAGTTCGTCACGTTCCAGGCGCTGCGCGGCACGCTGCCACCGTTCTACGTTGCCCACTTCGCCGTGACCGACCACCAGCGCGGCCAGTTCCGCTACGGCGAGCAGGCGACGCAGGGCGCCCAGCCCCAGCCGGCCGACGGCGGGTTCTCCCTCGACGTCGACGGCTGGCAGATGAGCGGGCGCCTCGGTCAGGACCACCTCGCCGCCGCGCTCCCGGAGTACGCCATCGATCTGCGGGCGACGACTGAGCGTCCGCCAGTCCTCCATGACGGCGGCCTGGTGACGTTCGGGCCAGCCGGCGACTCCTACTACTACTCGCGCACGCGCATGGACCTGACCGGGACGCTGGTCGATCACGGCGAGCCGGTCGCGGTGCGCGGACACGCCTGGTTCGATAAGCAGTGGGGCAACTTCCTGGTCATGGGCGGCGGCTGGGACTGGTTCAGCATCCAGCTCGAAGACGGTAGCGACGTGATGCTGAACCTGATCCGCGACGCCCAGGGGGTGATCCGCCTGGCCTACGGGACGTACGTCGCGCCGGACGGCCGGTTCCGCCACCTCGACGCGAGCGAGTTCGAGGTAACGCCCCTCGAGACCTGGACGAGCCCGCGCAGCGGCGCTACCTACCCGATGGGCTGGCGCGCTCGGGCCCGCGACCCGGAGCTCGACCTGGTCGTGCGGCCGGTCCTGCTCGACCAGGAGCTGGATACGCGCCGGACCACCAACATCATCTACTGGGAGGGCGACCAGGAGGTCACCGGGACCCTCGGCGGGCAATCGATCCGCGGCCAGGCCTACGTGGAGCTGGTTGGCTACGCCCCCTCTAGTTGAACCGGCCGGTCAGCGCAACGTACGCCAGCTTCTCCAGCTCGCGGATGGTCAGCTCGCGCGTCTCGTCGCGCAGCCACCAGGACTGCTTGCGCCATGCGCCGTCGGGCGCGGAGCGGCCGATGACCCGAATTCCGCTGCCGTTGTAGACGCCATTGAAGGTCAGCGCAGCGCGGTGCAGGTGATACGGCGAGGTGACGAGGATCGCGCTGCCGAGCTTGTGCTGCTGCATCAGGGCTCGCGTGTGGACGGCATTACCATACGTATCGCCGCCGAGGTGATCGGTCAGGATTGCCGCCGGCGGCACGCCGTTGTCGACGGCCATCTTGCGCATAACCTCGGCGTTCGACTCGTGATGGTCGCGGGCCGCGCCGGAGAAAATTAGCACCGGCGCCCAGCCGGCTTGGTAGAGGCGGAGGCCTTCGCGGAACCGAGCGAGATCCTCGTCGCCGCTGATGACGATAATGGCGTCGCTCCGTTCGAGCGGGCACTGCGGACCCTCCAGCAGGAAGCCGGGCGCCCAGAGGAGAGCTACCGCGCCGAGCAGGCCGGCTAATGCCAGCGGGAACAGCCGTGGCACGGATGGGTGGCCTCCATCAATGGGCGGTGGTGACACGCTGAGTATAGGGACCGCGCCAGCCGGCGATCGAGCGACGGGCCCGCTGCGTAGCCGGAGCGACCGGTCGATCGTTAGAATCGAAATGATGTCCGAGAACTCACGGGTGCGACCTCGCGCACTGGCGCCACGGCGGACCGGGGCCCGCGCCGCCGCGGCGATCCTGACGCTGGTCGGCAGCCTGCTGATCCCCGCGGCGATCGTTCCGGCATCGGCGCAGGTTGCGACCGAGACGGATGTGTCCGCGCTTGCCCGCAACGTCGAGCTAATCGGCCGGTCCGATCTCGGCGGGCGGACCAACAACGCCGGCATCTGGGGTCACCGGAGCTTCGCGTACATTGGATCGGCGAGCACGCCCGCCGGAGCGACCCCCTGCCCCGGTACGGGCGTGGCGATCGTCGACCTGGCCGACCCGACGAATCCGGCCCTCATCAGGACCCTCGCCGAGCGCCCAGGGACCGCGGCGGAGGACGTCCAGGTGCTGACCGTCTTCTCGGAGACCTTCACCGGCGACCTGCTCGCCGCCGGGCTTCAGCCGTGCGGCCCCGGCGGCGTGGGTGGTCTCAGCCTCTGGGACGTGACCGACCCGCGCGCGCCGGCCGAGCTGAGCCTCGTCGAGACCGGACCGGGGTCGAGCGGCGTGAGCGACCTGAGCGTGTTCCGGCGCGGGCAGCAGACGCTAGCACTCCTGGTGGTCCCGTCTTCCGAGGGGATCGACCCAACCGGCCCGGGCGAGCTTCGCATCGTCGACATCAGCGATCCGCGCGCCCCGGTCCACCTCGCCGACTGGGACGTCAGCAGGCAGCTCGGCGCCGGTGGGCTCGACGGACGCGATCAGGATCCGCCGATCCGCGCGCACAGCGTCCTCGCGAGCGCCGATGGCCAGCGCGCCTACATCGCCTCCCGGGACGCGGGCGTCGTCATCCTCGATATATCGGACCCGGGGAGTCCTCGCTACGTCGGACGCACGACGTTTGGAGTCGGCGACGAGGGCAGCGCGCACGCGGTTGCCGTTGCGAAGGGCGGGCGCGTCCTGATCCAGGCCGACGAGGACGGCTGGGTCCGGATCGGGGCGATCGAGGTCGAGGGGACGTCGTTCGACGGTCTGATGGACGCGGCGTTCGGCGTCTTCAGGTCGCTGCTGCCCGCGGAGGACCTGGTGGCGCCCGCGGCGTATGTCGGGCGCGGCTGCCCGGCCGGACAGGCCGGTGAGGGGTCCGCCACACCGGCCGATCTGTACCTGACCGACCCGCGCGGCAACGTCGCGATCGTCGATCGGGGCGGCTGCTCGCTCGTCGACAAGGCCGTCCGAGCGCAGGCCGCCGGCGCCGTTGCCCTCGTCGTGGTGAACGACGCGCCCACTCCGTTCAGCCCGGACGCCGACGCTCGGGTGATCCGCATTCCGGTGGCCACGATTGGGACCGAGGCCGGCGCGCAGCTCAAGGAAGCGCTGGCCGCGGGGTTGGCACCGCGGCTCCGCTTCACCACCCGGGACGCCCGTCACGACGACTGGGGTTTCCTGCGCTTCTGGGACATCAGCAACCCGGCCAACCCAGTCCAGCTCGCGACCTTCGCGACCGAGTACATCCGGACCGACCCCCAGGGTGGACCGCCCGACGGCAGCCGGTACACGGCCCATGAGCCGGTCGTGCTGGGCGACCGACTCTACGTGGCGTGGTACGCGGATGGGTTGCGCATCCTCGACGTGGCCGATCCGACCCGCCCCCGCGAAGTCGGCTACTTCATCCCGACGTCCGAGTCGCCGGCACAGGAGGACGATAGCGCGTCATCGACGGCGGGTGACGGCTGGACCTGGGGCGTATACCCGCGTGGCGACCTGATCCTGGTCAGCGATCAGCGCCTCGGCCTGTTCGTCCTGCGCGACCGCACCCGGTAGCGGGCGCACCACGGCGTTCCGGCCGTCAGCGCGACGTGGGCCAGGCGCTCATGTCGACCTCCGGATGCCGGGCCAGTAGCGAGCGCATTTCCTCGGTGATCCGATCCAGCGCTTCCGCTGTTCGCGCCTCGGCGCGGACCGTCAGCGCCGGCGACGTGTTCGAGCTGCGCACCAGCGCCCAGCCGTCGCCGCAGTCGGCCCGTGCCCCGTCGATGTCGTCGACCGGGTACTTCGCTGCCAGCGCCTCGCGCAGCGCCCGGACGACCTGAAACTTCTTGTCGTCTGGGCAGTGCAATTGGATCAGATGGGTGGCGTAGAGGGTGGACAGGCCCTCGAACTGTTGCGAGAGCGGCCTGTCGGAGCGGGACAGGATGCTCAGGAGCCGAGCCGCCGCGAACAGCCCGTCGTCGATCGGGTAGTAGTCCTCGGCGACGAACATATGCCCGGATAGCTCGCCGCCGAGCATGATGCCGTCCTGGCGCATCTTGCGCTTCATGAACGAGTGGCCGGTCTTCCAGAGCATCGGCTTGCCGCCGCGGGCACGGATATCGTCGAGCACGTTGATCGACGACTTCACATCCAGCAGGACCGTCGAGCCGGGATGGCGCGAGAGCAGGTCGCGGGCGAGCAGGATGTTGATGAAATCGGCCTCGTAGCGGTGGCCGCGCTCGTCACAGACCCCCAGCCGGTCGCCGTCGCCGTCCCAGGCCAGCCCGACCTCGGCGCCAACCTTCGGCACCAGCGCCATCAGGTCGCGCATGTTCTCTTCCTTCTCGGGATCGGGCAGGTGATTGGGGAAGCTGCTGTCCGGCTCGGTGTACAGCTCGATCACCTCGCACCCGAGGCGGCGCAACATCTCCGGCACGAACAGCCCGGCCACGCCGTTGCCCGTGTCGACGACGACCTTCATCGGGCGGGCGAGGGTGACGGCCGAGGCGATCTTGGCGTAGTACGCCGCCTTCGGGTCCCAGGTGTCGACCTGCCCGCTCCCCCGCTCGAAGTCGCGGCTCAGCGTCAGGTCGCGCACCTCCCGGATCTCCTCCTCGGAGATCGGCAGGGCGTCGCGCTCGACCATCTTGATCCCGTTGTACTCGACGGGGTTGTGGCTGGCGGTGATGTTGACGCCGCCGGCCGTCTGGCGGGCGATCGTCGCGAAGTACATCAGCGGCGAGGTGGCGTACCCGATGTCCGTCACGTCGACGCCCGCCGCAGTTGCCCCCTCGACGAACCCGTCGCGGAGTCCCGGTGAGTGCGGGCGGAGGTCGCGTCCGATCACCGTCGTGGCGCCGCCCCGCCGCCGGAGCCAGGTGCCCCAGGCCTGCCCGATCAACCGGGCGACCTCCGGGGTGAGATCCGTCCCGGCAAGGCCCCGGATGTCGTAGGCGCGGAACATGTGGGGGTTGATCGTGGGCGCTGGCGTGTCCACGCGCGTCCCTCCCTTTGCCAACCTGGTACTCGTTTCTGGTCTGGTCGTTGAGGACCGTAATTATGGTCACATCAGCGCATCCGCGCGCATCGCGGCTGGCTCGCCACAGTCGGCGACGTGGCACAATGAGCGGGTGAGCCCTCCGTCCGATGCCGCGCGTCACGTCGACCTGCACCTGCACACGACCCGGTCGGATGGCCGCTGGGAGCCGCGCCGGGTTCTCGCCGAGGCGGCCGCCCGGGGCTTCGCGGCCGTCTCGATCACCGACCACGACGTCCTCGGCGCTATCGACGAGGCGGCGGCGGCGCACGAGCACGGCGTCCAGCTCCTGCCCGGCATCGAGCTGACCGCCGACTGGAATGGTCGAACGGTCCACATCCTTGGCCATGGGATCGACCCCGCCGAGCCCCGGCTGCGGGCCGCGCTCGAGCGCGCCGAGCGGGCGATGGGCGCCCACGTCGACCGGGTGCTCGCCGCGCTTGACGCGGCCGGCACGCCGATCGCCCGGGAGCAGCTCGAGAAGTACCGCGTGAAGTACGCCGGCGGCGCCTCGCTGGTCCTGGCCATGGTCGAGCACGGCGTCCTGCGGCGAGCCGCCAACGGAGGTGGCCTGCTGCGCCTGGCCAGCCGCGAGCCGCGTGGCTACACGGCCGCCGAGGCGATCGACCTGATCCACGGCGCGGGCGGCCTGGCAAGCCTGGCGCATCCGGTCAAGATCCGGAAAGACCGTCCCTTGCTCGACGCCGACGACCTGCGCCCGCTCGCGGCGGCCGGGCTCGACGGGATCGAGGTCTGGCAGATCGTCCACGGCCCGCGCGAGCGCGCCCACTACGCCGGCCTGGCCGATGAGCTGGGCCTGCTGCCCATCGGCGGCTCGGACTGCCACGGACCGCGCCGCACCGGCGGGCCGCGGCTCGGATCGCAGCGGGTGCCGTACCTCGTGTACGAGGCCATGCTCGAACGGCTCGCGGCCCGACGAGGCAGTCCCGAGCTGCCCGCCTCCAAGCCGGCCGCCCGGGGCACCGCCACGGTCGGAGACGGGTCGCCGTCCTGAGCGCACCCTGCGCCGCGCGGGCGCGATCGACGAGTTCCTACTGCGCCGAGTCCTGCCCCGGGTATCATCTGCCCCAACCCGCCGCTCGTCCGGAGATATGACCGACGACTCGCCCGCTGTAGCCCGGATACCACTGCTCGGGTCGGGTGCCACGACCGTCCTGCTCGATGCCGGGGGACCGTTGCATGGAGACGAGAGCGGGCGCCTCGATCTGCTCCCTCCGCAGCCGACCCCACTCATCGGCCGCCAGCGGGAGCTTGGCGAGCTGCGCGAGCGCGTCCTCCGGCCCGACGTGCGCCTGCTCACGCTGATCGGACTCGGCGGCGTCGGCAAGACGCGGCTGGCCATCGGCGTCGCCGAGCACCTGCGCGATCAGTTCGCCAACGGCGTCGCCTTCGTCGATCTCGCCCCCCTCCAGGACGCGACCCTGGTGGTACCGACGATTGCTCGGGTGCTGGGTATTCCGGAGAGCGGCGGGAACCCGATCGTCGAGGTGGTCCAGCATGCGCTGCGCGGCCGCGAGCTGCTCCTCGTCCTCGACAACGTCGAGCACCTGACCGGCGTCGCCCCGGTCGTCCGCGACCTCCTGACCGGCTGCCCGCACCTGACGATCCTGGCCACCGGCCGCGAGCCGCTCGGGCTACGCTGGGAGCATGTGTTCCCGCTCGAGCCGCTGCCGGCGCCGCCCGCGGACGCGACACTGCCGGTCCCCGACCTGGCCGCCGTGCCATCCGTCGCCCTGTTCGTCCACCGCGCGCAGTCGATCCGGCCCGCCTTCGCGCTCTCCGAGGAGAACGCCGCGGCGGTGGCCGGGGTCTGCCGACGGCTGGACGGGTTGCCCCTGGCGTTGGAGCTGGCTGCCGCCCGCCTCAAGATCATGAGCCCGGCCGCCTTGCTGCTCCGCCTCGAGAAGCGCCTTGACTTGTTGGCGGACCGCCTCGCCGACGCCCCGGAGCGCCACCAGACGCTGCGTGAGGCGATCGGCTGGAGCTACGCGCTGTTGTCGCCGGAGGAGCAGGCTCTGTTCCGTCGCCTGGCCGTCTTCGCCGGCGGCTGCGGCTGGGAAGCCGCCGAGGCCATCGGCGGCGGGAGCCTCGACCAGCTCGGGTCGCTCGTCGACAAGAGCCTGCTGGTCGCGGTCGACGCGGACAGCAACGAGCCGTACTTCCGAATGCTCGACACCGTCCGCGAGTTCGCCCTCGAGCGGCTGGGCGAGAGCGGCGAGCTGGAGGCCGTTCGCCGCCGCCATGCCGAGTATTACGTCGAGCTGGCCGAGGCCGCCGGGCCGCGCCTGCGATCGGCCGACCAGGCCGAGTGGCTGACGCGCTTGGATCGGGAACGAGACAACTGTCGGATCGCGCTCGAGTGGTGTATCGAGCACGGCGCCACCGACCTGGGCTTGCGCCTGGGCGGGTCGCTCTGGTCCTACTGGCGCATCCGCGGCGAGGTCGGCGAGGGC
>JALYGH010000432.1 GCA_030777205.1 Chloroflexota bacterium | reverse complement strand
CCGCGATCTGGGCGCCGGTCCGGTCCAGGATCGCCTCGCCGGCAGCGGCCATCGCCTCGGCGCGCGGGCCGTCGGGCAGCTCGGTCCGGTCGCCGAGCAGCCGCAGCGCCTCGCCGTAATTCGGCTTCACCACCGCGACGCCGACCGAGTGATAGTCCGCCAGGTCGCGGGCGTCGACGGCGATCAGCCGCGGGGTCCGGGCCTGGAGCTTGGCCAACGCCTCGATCAGGCGCCCGGTCAGCACGCCGTAGCGGTAGTCGGAGACGACGACGGCGTCGCAGCGCGGGAACAGCTCCGCCAGGCGGTCGAGCAGGCGACGCTCGGTCCGGGCATCGACCGCCGCCGTGTCGCCCTGGTCGTAGCGGACGACGAGCTGCGACCCGGCCACCACGCGGTGCTTGGCGAGCGTCCGCCGCCCCGCCTGCACCAGGACGTGCTCGGTCGCGACGCCGCGCGCCTGCAGCTCGCCCCACAGGAGTAACCCCTCCGGGTCGTCGCCGACGACTGACAGGAACGAGACTCGGCAGCCGAGGGCTGCCAGGTTGACGGCCGTGTTGGCCGCACCGCCCGGGTGGTCCCGGCGCTCGGCCACGTCGACGACCGGCACCGGCGCCTCCTGGCACAGCCGCGTCGACGTCCCGACGAAGTAGCTGTCGAGGATCGCCTCGCCGATCGCCAGCACGTCCAGCCCGGCGAAGGCGTCGATCGTCGCCAGCAGGGAGGCGGTCACCGGGGCACCCCCACCCTGCCCGCGACGATCGCGCGCGCCGCCTCGGCGAGGTCCGGCGCGACGACGTCCGGCGTCCGCGCGGGCGACAGCTCCCACTCCGTCTCGTTGCCGTTGTCGAGCAGGACGGCGCGGCAGCCGGCCCGGTGGGCGGCCTCGACGTCGTGCAGGATGTCGCCCACGAACCACGAGCGCGCCACGTCGATGCCGTGCTCGTGCGCGGCGCGGAGGATCATGCCCGGCAGCGGCTTGCGGCACTCGCAGGCGCGGGCGTACTCGGCCACCAATCCCTCGGGGTGGTGCGGGCAGTAGTAGAAGCCGGTCAGCGGCACGCCGGCCTCGCCGAGCAGCTCGCGCAGCCGCGCCTCGACCGCCCGGAGCGCATCCTCCGCGAAGTAGCCGCGGGCCACACCGGACTGGTTCGAGATGACGATGAGCGGATAGCCGGCCACGTGCAGCAGGCGCAGCCCCTCGACCGCCCCCGACCCGAGCCGGATGAGGGCCGGGTCGACGTTGTACGGCACGTCCTCGACCAGCGTGCCGTCCTTATCGAGGAAGACCGCCGCGCGCCGTTCGGCCAGACGGCCCGCGCTCACGGCCAGGACGTCTCCCGCAGCGGCAGGACCGTCACCTCCGGCACGACCGTCCCCGCCGGCTGGGACAGGACGAAGCGGACCGTGTTGGCCACGTTCGCCGGATCCTGGAGCAGCCCCGGATCGAGGTCCGGGAAGCGGTCGAACAGGAACGGCGTCCGCATCCCGCCGGCGATCACGGCCGTGACGCGGATGCCGACCGCCCGTCCCTCGACGTGCAGGGCGTGGCTCAGGCCCAGCAGTCCCCACTTGCTCGCATGGTACGCCGAGGCGTTTGCCCAGGCGCGCTTCGCAGCGGTCGAGACGATGTTGACGATCTGGCCGCCGCCCTGGCGCTTCATCTGGGGGAACACGGCGCGCGACAGGACGAACGGCCCGCGCAGGTTCACGCCGACGATCCGGTCCCAGTCGGCGACGGTCAGCTCGTCGATCGGCAGCGTCACGTCGATGCCGGCGTTGTTGACGAGCACGTCGAGCCGGCCGGTGCGGTTGAGCACCCGGCGCACCGCCTCCTCGGCCGAGCGCTCGTCGGTGACGTCGAGGTGGAGCGGGAACGCCTCGCCGCCCGCCTCCCGGACGACTGCGGCGGTCCGCTCGGCCTGCTCGCCGCGGACGTCGGCCACGACGACCGTCGCGCCCTCGGCGCCACGCATCCGACAGAGCGCCATGCCCAATCCGCCGCCGCCGCCCGTGACCAGCGCCACGCTGCCGGCCAGACCGGCCACCATCACCCCTCCATGCCGCGGTCGTCCACGCCGGGCCGGCCGACGACTCGGTCGAAGCGCGCCCGGTCGGCCGGCCGGCCGCCGGCGGCCCCGGCAGCCCCGTTCATGGTGTAACCGTTGCCATTGAGGATGGCGCGGCCACTCGTCCTGCCACGTCCGTTCGCCGCTGGCTCGCTCGGCTCGGCGTGCTCCGAGGGCCCGGCAGGATCCACCGCGGAGTCTGACGCTCCCCGAGACGCCCGCACGGCAGGCACCCACCGCCGCGCCTTCAGCGCCTCCTCGACCAGCTCGCAGAGCAGGTGGATCACGACCAGGTGGACGGCCTGGATGTCCTGGGTGTCGAAGGACGGCACGACCAGCGCATGATCGGCGAGCGGCAGCAGCTCGCCGCCGTCGCGCCCGAGGAGCGCCACGCAGCGCAGGCCGCGCCGGCGAGCCGCCTCGAACGCCGCCACCAGGTTCTTCGACCGGCCGCTCGTGCTGATTGCGACCAGGACGTCGCCCTCGTGGCCGAGCGCCTCGACCTGGCGCGCGAAGACGTCCTCGAAATCCGCGTCGTTCGCCCAGGCGGTGAGCACCACCCCGTCGGCGGTGAGCGCGACGGCCGGCAGGGCCGGCCGCTCGGGATCCCGAAAGCGCCCGACCAGCTCCGCCGCGAAGTGCTGGGCATCGGCGGCGCTCCCGCCGTTGCCGCAGAGGAGTACCTTGCCGCCGTGGGTGAAGCTGTCGCCCAGGATCTCGGCCGCCTCGACGATGCCGCTCCGCAGGGTCCGCCGCGACGACTCGAGCGCCTGGACTGTGCCGGCGAACCCGCGGTCGACGATTGCCCCCGAGCCGATCCGCGACCACCGGTCCGAGCGGACGGTCCGTAAGACGTCGCGGTAGACGACGTCGATCGCGCCGGCCACCTTCTTCCAGGTGAACAGGCGGGTGGCCCGGAGCTGCGCCTGCTGCCCGAGCTGTCGGCGCAGCTCCGGCTGGCGGAGCAGCTCGGCCAGGCGCTCGCCGAGCGCCGCCGGATCCCTTGGCGGGACGAGGAGCCCGGTCTCGCCGTCGACGACGGTGAACTTCACCCCGCCCACGTTCGCCCCGATCACCGGCGTGCCGCACGCCATCGCCTCGATCGGCGTGATCCCGAACGGTTCGTACCAGGGCACCGTCACGAAGACGTCGGCCG
The DNA here is from genome assembly GCA_030777205.1 of Chloroflexota bacterium. Taxonomy (GTDB): domain Bacteria; phylum Chloroflexota; class UBA6077; order UBA6077; family JACCZL01; genus JALYGH01. Next base: position 226 of record JALYGH010000432.1, on the reverse strand, counting down.
CGCTGTAGTAGTTCTTCAGCTCCTCGCGGCCGCGGCGACCGACGAACGTCACTCGATCGGCGATCCGCGCGTGGCGGCTCAGCGACTGGAGCCGCCCGATCTCCGGCGTCGCCCGGGCGTCCGGCTGCTCCGACTCGCCGCCGACGATCACCAGCCGGCCTCGGTCGAAGCCGTGGGTCGTGAACAGGCGCGCGAACCCCTCCACGACGGTGTCGACGCCCTTGCG
>JALYGH010000431.1 GCA_030777205.1 Chloroflexota bacterium | reverse complement strand
CCTGGTCGTCGCCGGCCTGACCGCGCTGACGGTCGGTGCGGAGTGGCAGGCGCTCTCCGGGCGCGTCGTGGCCGGTCTGGACAGCCTGACCCAGTTCTATCCGTGGTACGCCTATCTCGGGGCGGCGCTGCGAGAAGGCGTGGTGCCGGGCTGGAATCCGCACACGCTGTCGGGCGCGCCGTTCGCGGCGAACCCGCTCTCCGGCTGGACGTACCTGCCGGCCATGGCGCTCTTCGCGGCGCTGCCGGTACCGGCGGCGGCCGGTGCGTTCCTCATCGTGCACGCCCTGCTGGCGACGCTGGGGGCGTACGCGCTGGCCCGCGCCCTCGGGCTCCCCGTCACCGGCGCCGCGTTCGCCGCCGTCGCGTACGGCCAGAGCGGCCTCGTCAGCGTGAACAACGGGTGCTGCTTCGCCTTCTCCTCCGTTGCCTCCTGGTTGCCACTCGCACTGCTCGGCGCCGAGGTCGCGGCGCGCTCGCACTGCGTGCGCGGCCGCCTGCGTGGCTGGAGCCTGACCGGCCTGGCCCTCAGCCAGATCCTGGCCGCGTGGCTCGGCCAGGGCTCCTACTACGCCATGCTCGTGGTGGCGAGTTTCGCCGCCTACCGCGCCTTGTGTGCGCCGCCCGTGCCGAGCCGGTCGGTCGCCGCTCGGGCTCGCGACGCCGTCCTCCACGTGGGCGTGCCGGTCGCGCTCGGCGCCGGCCTGGCGGCGGCCGGGTTGCTGCCGCGCCTCGAGTACAACCTGCTCTCGAGCCTCGCCGGGGGGTACTCCAGCGAGGATGCGACCGTCGGGGGGTGGTCCGTCGCCGAGTGGCGCCTGCTGCTCGAGCCGGGCTACTGGTACGTCGGGTGGCTCCCGCTCGGGCTTGCGGCGCTGGCGCTTCGGGCGACGCGCGGTTGGGCATGGGCCCCCTACTTCATCGCACTCGGAGCGACCGCGCTCATCTTGAGCGGCCCGGGCCCGACGCCGCTGCACTGGGCATTCGGCCGCTTGCCCGGCTTCGACCGGCTGCACCCGCACCTGCCCGATCGGGTGATGACGGTGTTCTTCCTGGCCCCGGCGCTCCTCGGTGGCATGGCGCTGCACCGACTGACCGGCGGCCGGACGCGGGGGGCGCTCCTCGCCGCCGGCCTGACGTGCCTGACCTTCGCGGACCTGCGCACCGCCGCCACCGCCGCGATCCGCGACGCTGCCGACGCGGACGATGTGCACGTCCTGGCGCCCGTCGACCTCACGGCCTATTACCATCCGACGCCGGCGGCGCGGTTCCTGGGCGCGCGTACCGACGCACCGGCTCGGTTCTTCGGCTACGCCGAGGATCCGGAGGGGCGGGCGTACACCCAGCGTTTCTCCGACCCGAGCACTGTGGCGCTGGGGGTCAATAACCGCGCGGTGACGGACGGACTTCGAGACGTGCAGGGCTACGATGCGGTCCACCTCGGGCGCTACGACGCATACCTTCGGGTGCTGAACGGGCGCGACCAGAATTACCACAACGCGGACATCTTCGCTCGGGGCCTGACGTCGCCTTTGCTCGACCTCTTGAACGCCCGGTACGTGGTCGTCCTCGCGGACATGGCGCGGACTTCCGGCGAGTCGGGTGCCCTCCCGCCCCATTTCGTGCTCAGGCATCTGGACCACACCGTCGCCATCTACGAGAACCGACGCGCCCTGCCGCGCGCCTGGATCGTGCACGAGGCGACCCCGGCCGGGTTCGAGGAGGCGCTCTGCCGGCTGGACGATGGCAGCATCGATCCGCACCGCGTCGCGCTGGTGGAGCCACCCGCGAGATCGCCGTTCGCGGACGTGCTCCGTGCCGTGCGCGACGTGCCGTGGCTTGGCCGGGCGATCGACGCGACCGGCGGCAGTGATGCGACCGGCTCGGACGTGGCCGCACTGGTCGGCAGGCTGGAGCGCCCGAACGCTTCACAAGCGGACACGGTGACGCTCGAGCTCGAGGCGGCGGATGCCCTGGTGATCCGGACAGAAACGGGGGCGCCAGGCCTGCTCGTCCTCAGCGAGCAGGCATACCCGGGTTGGCACGCGTCGGTCGACGGCCGCCCGGCGCCGATCTACGTCGCGAACGGCATCTTCCGGTCCGTGGAAGTACCGCCCGGGGTGCACGTCGTGGAGCTCCGGTTCGACTCCGCGTCCCTCCGACTCGGCATGCTCGTGACGCTGGGGACGGTACTCGCCACCCTCGTGGCATTGGTCAGTCGACTGACGCTTGCACCTCCGCGGACAGGTCCATGCCGAACTGGCGGTTCTCTGGGGGCGACATCTCCCTCGGGGTCGGGGTCTGTGAAGCGCGCATTTGTCCGTGGGGACCTCGAGCAGCTGGTGTCGCCTGTGCACGCCGAGACGATGCGTCGCTGAGCGCGCGAGGGTGCCATCCCCGCCGCCAAGCTCGGGAAGCCGCCGCGGTTCCCGAGGACCGGTAGCCTAAGCGCCCACTGCCGTCCCGACAAGCCCGAGCAACCCGCGCAGGGTCGGGGCCCCGCACTCGCGTTGGCGCTCCGCCAATGTGATGAGTCCACCAGACGGGTAAGGAGACCGCAGCGGACCGGCGTGCCCAGCACACGGCAGCTAGCGAGGGGCAGTGCCTGGGCGCCTGCCGTCATACCTGTGCGATCATGGCGTCCTGAGCTCGTTCGCAAGCCTCTGCTACAGGCTGATCCTCACTCGGAACGGCACACCGCTCACGGCAGCCGGTTTATCACCTGGAAACGTGCATCGGCATGCATCTTCACTTCTGCAAAACCGGACGATAGAGCGGCGATCCCGTTCAGTCGGTCCTTCAATCCGATGTGCGCATGATGACGGGCACGGTGACGACGGTCGGCATCCGTCGGCTTGCAGTTGGGCGCGGAGGCGACCGCCCCAGCGGAGGCTGACAGTTGCCGCTGCACCCGACGGCAGTCACGCCACACGCTACTATGGGTTCACAGGACGGCTGTGAGTACGACGTCCTGTGCGATGACGGCCGGGCGGAGTGAGACTCGAGGCCAAGACCATTGTCCCGGATGACCGCGCGGGTGAGGTGCTCGCGGGAGATCTGGCGGCCTCGCCAGTCGGACCTGTCGCCGTCGCTGTCATTCGGCGAGGGGCGGGGGCCGCTCGGCGATGCCACCTGATGCGGCGCGGCTCGAGGTGGCCCGGGCGTCCGTCCCGCCGGTCGCGCCCGAGTACCGTCGAGCGGGCAGCCCATAAACCGACGAAGGAGCGGGGCAAGTTCCGGACATCCGGAACGGCCGGCGGCTGGCCGTGTGGGCTCGGGCGCCCGCGACCCCTGGCACGCCGGCTGCCTTGGAGCGGGCATGGAGTGGTGGTCGGCCGTGGCAGCGATGATCTCGCGGCTGCTCGACGAGCACGGCCTGCCGACCGCCTTCGTGCTGCTCTTCCTCGAAGAGGCCGGCGTCCCCCCGCTGCTTCCCGGCGACGTCCTGATGATCTTGATCGGCATCCGCGCCGCCGCCGGCAAGGTCGGCCTGCTCGAGGCGCTCGCCATCTTGCAGGCCGCCACGCTGCTTGGCGGGAGCATCCTATACTGGGTCTCGGCCTGGGGCGGCCAGGCCCTGTTCTACCGGATTGGCCGCTACGTCGGCGCCACACCGGCCCGGCTCGACCGCGCCCACGCCGCGCTCGAGCGCCACGGCGTCGCGGCCATCGTCCTTGGACGGCTGCTGCCCGGGCTGTCGATGATGACGACCGTCGCCTGCGGCATCCTGAAGCTGCCTTACCGCCGCTTCCTACCGGCCCTGGCGCTCGGCGGCCTGCTGCGGAATGTCCTGTTCGTCCTGCTCGGCTACGTCTTCGGCCCCCCGATCCTGGCGTTCGTCGAGCGGCTCCACTTGCCCTTCGACCTGGTGGCCTCGGCCGTCTTCCTGCTCGGGCTGGGCCTCTGGACGTACCGGATGGCGCGCGCCAGTCCGCCCGCCCCGCCTCGGCCGGCGAGCTTCCGGGAGCGGGTCCGCTGCGGCGCACTGGCCGGCCTGCTTGGCGCGGTCCTGTCGACGCTGCTGGCCAACGTCCTGATCCAGCTCGCCGGCCTGCTCTCCTACCAGGAGCCGGGCAAGGCGATCGTCGCCTCCGGCCTGCTCGGCAAGGAATCGGCGCCGGTCCTGATGCTGCTCGTCGCGCCGGCGTTCGTCGTCCTGCCGACGGTCTGGGGCGTGGTCTACGGCGCCTGGGCCGCCGGCACGCTGCCCGGCCGGAGCTGGCAGCGTGGCGTCGCGTTCTCACTCCTGCCGCTGGCCGTCTCGCTGCTGGTCATCCTGCCGCTGGCCGGAGCCGGCCCCCTTGGCCTGGGTCTCGGGGCCGGCCCGATCCCGGCCCTCGGCGAGGCGGCCCGCTACCTGGCCTACGGCGTGACTCTCGGTGTCGCCTTCTCGGCCCTGGCCCGCCGCCGCGAGCCATCCGACGCGATGGACCGATTGCCCCACCCGGCCTGAGCAGGTCGAAGGACGAAGGCCGGCCGGGGAGCGATGGCGCGCCGGGCTGTCCTCCGGTTTGCGTCCGCGCGGCGCCGGCATTCGCCGCCTGCCGCTCCTCTCGCCATCCCCGCAGGGGGCGCGTCCCACCGGCGGGGTACACTGCCGGCGCGGGGCGGGAGGTGGCGCAGTGGGGCTCTGGGATCGGCTGGCGGGGCTCATGCTGCACCTGATCGACGAGTACGACGATCAGGCCCTGTTCCTCTGGCTCTGCATCGAGGAGACCGGCTTCCCGCTCCCGCTGCCCGGCGACCTCGCCATGCTGCTGGCCGGCACCCGCGTCGCGCAGGGCAAGATGAACCTGATCTGGGCCTTGTTCCTGCTCGAGGCGGCGACCCTGCTCGGCGGGTCGGCCCTGTACTGGCTGGGCGCCCGCGGCGGGCGCCCGCTACTGCACCGCTACGGCCGGTATGTCCGCCTGGACCGCGCCAAGCTCGACCGCGCCGAGGCGTGGATCGGGCGGCGGCAGTTCGTCGCCGTGGCGCTCGGCCGGGTCACCCCGGGCCTGCGGAACGTGACCGTGCTGGCCGCGGGCGTATTCGGCGTGCCGTACCGGACGTTCCTGCCGGCGTTCGCGCTCGGGTCCTTCGCCTACATCGCCGTCTTCTTCGGCCTCGGGATGTGGGCCGGCCCCCAGGCGCTCGAGGCGATCGGGGCGGGCCGCGTCTCGCTGCGGCTGGCCGTCACGGTCGTGGCCTTCCTCGGGCTCAGCGCGTTCCTGGCCGTGATGTACCGCCGCGCCGGGCCGGTCCGGCGCCTCGCGCGCGAGGCGCCGACGGAGCCCATCAGGCTCGAGACGAGCCTGATGGCGGGCCTCCTGGCGACGCTCGAGATGGGGATGGGCCTCAACGTCCTGCTGTACCTGCTCGGCGCCCTGGGCGTCGGGCCGCCTGAGCGGGTGCTGCTCGGGTTCCTCGACCAGGCGGCGGCCCGCTACGCCGGCGGCAGCAGCGTCCGCTTCCTGGCGCTGCTACTGGCCTTTACGTTCGTGGGCGGACTGGGCTGGGCGGTCGTCTACAGCCACGTCGCCGTCCCGCTCCTGCGGACGGTGCCGCCGTGGCTGCGCGGGCTCGCCTTCTCGGCGCTGCCGTCGGCCGTCTCGCTCCTGGTCGTGATGCCGGCTGTTGGGGCCGGATTCCTCGGCCTCGGACTGGGCGCGGGATGGCTGCCGCTGGCCGGCGAGGTGCTCCGCAACGCGCTCTTCGGCCTGGGCCTGGCGGTCTCCTACTCGCTGCTGCGCGTGGCCCGTCAGCGGCCGGTCCGGGCGGCCGCCGCCGACTGAGATGATGTATGCGGCCCCACTCGGGAAGTTCAGGTCGGTGCCCGCCGGGGCGGACACGGAGCGCACGACGGACTCTCGGTGCCCCCTGCGATAGACAGCAAGCCGTCCCGCACCGCTGTCCTGACTACTCTTGGCATCCGCGCAAGAGACGCGGGAAGGTTACCACCATCCTGAACGGCACGCCCAGCGGTTTATCACCT
>JALYGH010000430.1 GCA_030777205.1 Chloroflexota bacterium | reverse complement strand
AGCCTGAGCCGCCCGTCGACCGCGCATCGGAGCGACCAGGCGTCCTGTCGGAGCCCGCAGCGCGGACAGGTCCAGCCCGAGGCCGGCGCCTCCGTCACGGGGAGGGCGCCCGCAGCGCGCGCGTCGGTCCCGACCCGAACGGCGCCAGCATCGAGGCCGGCGCGAGCCACGGGCTGGGGCGGGCGCCGGAATGGCACGCCGGTGACGACGACGCCCGGGTCGGCTACCTCTGAGCGCGGAACGAGCAGCATCGCCAGGCCGGCGAGTACGAAACACTGGGCCACGATCGGGGCCGGGCGGGCGTCGAGCGCGACCGATATCCCGAGCGCAACCGCGAGGGCGGCGACCACGCCGAGGGCGAGCGGGCGGAGGTCGCGGAGCACGTGCACCTCGGAGAGGGCGCGAGCGAGCCACCCGCCTCGGTTCCAGCCGGCCACGAGACGGAGGACGAGGCCGATCCCGACGGCGAGGCCACCGAGGATCGCCGCGACGACGACGGTCTCGACCAGATCCATCCGTCCCCCGAATCGGACCGCCCCGATCATTCCAGGCAGCGACGTGCCCACACTCGTGTGTGCGACGTCGGCGACGAGGTCATCGACGGGGAGGGCTATCCAGAGGCCGATCCCGACGAAGCTGGCCAGGGCAATCGCGAACGGCCACATCAGCGCACGATATCCAACGGGTACTCGGGCGACCGGAGCTCCAGCAGCGCCTGCCGCGGCCTCGCCAGGACGAGCGCCCCGATCTCGTCGTCCGGCGCGGGAACGTAGTGCGGGCGGGCCGGACCCGCGGCCACGTCCAGGGTCAGCCGGTCCGGCACGAACACGAACACGTGCTCCCGCCCACCGGCCCCGGCCAGGCGTCGCGCGACCGTCGTCAGGTCATCCTCGAGGCGCGGCCAGATGCTGACGATGTACTCGTCGAAGTCGCGGACGGTCGCCTCCGCCAGCGGCCGCAGGTGGGCATCTGCCTCCGCCCGATGCGCCCGCCAGATCGCCTCGGGTGCCAGCGTGAGCAGATCACGCCCGGCCTGAGAGTCCGGTCCGCCCGGCTGCTCGGCCAGCCGGCGGAGCGCCCGCTCGGCGCAGTGGCGGGCATCGGCCTCCTGGAGCATCAGGATCACCGCCTGGTCCAGCTCGTCGCCGCGGAGCGGTGACGCGACGTGCGAGGACGCCGACTCGAACCAGGTGCGGCGAGCGGTCTCGGCCGCGTGCACGGCCCGGGCGCGCGCCTCGGCCCAGGCTCGCCAGGTCTGCTTCAGGAGATCGGCGGTCCCCGTCGTGGCCGATCGCAACCGAGTCGGGGCGTACACCGTCCCGCCCCAGGTCGGCAGCGCGGCGGTCCAGGCGAGTGCCCGCTCGCGGAGCGCGGCCAGGTAGCGCCGACGGAGCCGGTCCTGGGCGCGCCGATCGACGAGCAACGGGACGCCGACGACGAGCAGCGCGAGCAGGCCGGCGATCGGCGTCCACGGCGTCGCCGCGGAGAGTAGGGGGCCGAGGCCGAGCGTCGCCCAGAAGACGCCCGCCATGAGGAGGAGCGTGAACGTGGTCAGCGCCGGGCGCGAGGCGCCGGCTTCACCCAGCCGTAGCAGGTGCTCGCCGGGGCGCTCGGGCCAGGCCAGCTCCGGTGCGGCGACCGGCGTCGGATCAGGGAGGCATTCCGGGGCCTCCGCGCCCGCCACGCCCGCCCGGGCTTGCGCTCCCTGACCCGCGCCCTCGCCGGGAGACCGTGCCGTACTCGGCGTTCGGAACTCGGAGCCGGCGACGACGGCGCCGCGGACGAGCGCGCGGGCCGGATCCCAGCGGTTGACGCCCGACTCCAGGATGGCGCCGAGGGCCGCGCGGAGGCGGTACTCCAGCCCGGTCGCTCGCTCGTCCACGACGGCGCGGATCGCGGCCTCCAGGCCGTCCGTGGCTTCGCCGGCTTCGGTCTCGCGGACTTGCCAGGCGAGGCCGTCGAGCGCGGCTGCCTGCTCGGCGACGGTCATCGGCGCCGTCGTCGCGCCAGTCAGCCCGATTTCGA
>JALYGH010000429.1 GCA_030777205.1 Chloroflexota bacterium | reverse complement strand
GCCCTCGGCCACCAGCTCGTGGCCGGTGATCCGCGCCTCGAGCGGCCGCCCGCGCAGCCTCGCCAGCCAGACCAGGGGCATCCCGTCCGCCACCGCCAGGTCCGCCCGGTTGAGCGCCGCACGGAAGGCCGCCTCGCGCTCGGCGAGGCTCACGAAGTCCAGGTTGACCGTCACGACTTGATGAGCGACGCCGGACGCGAGGAAGCTCCGCAGCCGCTCGACGGCGATAGCCAGGTCGACCCGGTCGAGCAGCACCCCGCCGACGTCCAGGCGACGGCGGCGCAGCTCGACGACCGGCGCCGGCCCGGCCGCCCGGGATTGTTCGAGAACCTGCACCTCGACTGCCATCTGAGCCCTCCCGCTCGGTAGCCCCCACCCGGAGATGGGCAGACCCGCCTGGATTACAGTCTCCGGCTCGGGCGTCGATCCGGGGTCGATCGAAAGTTGCGGCCAGGTTGCGGTTCCGCCGCCGCCGAGGTGGCCTCGGCGGTAGAGGCGAGTGGCCCCGTGGACGGGCGCTCGCTGCGCCCCGAACGGTTTGGCACCTTCAGCATCTCGATCGCCTTGCGGAACTCGTAAATCTGGCGCGGAGGGACGGCGAGCGCATCCGCCACGCGCCGAATGACGCTCGCCCGCGGGATTGTGCGTCCCGCCTCGATCAAGTAAATTGTGCTCGGAGCGACGGATGCAGCCTGGGCCAACGCCCGGATGCTGAGCAGGCGCTCCGCGCGTGCCTCGCGGAGGGTGAACTGGCCGTCTGTGGCGTCCAAATCTGGGGACAAAAAGTGTCGTTCCATGTCGTCTCCTGGCAGCGTCCAGTATGCCCGCGTACATGTGGCTATCGGTTGATGTCCGGTCGAGAAGCCGTCGTGGTCCGCTCACCCGGTCGCGGTCGGGCACGGAACGCGCGGTCATCGCTCACTTGTCCGCTGCCGACAGACCGGCGCGAAACGTCATCCTCGTCCCGCAACGATGATTCGACGGCGCGTTGACGGCGCCTCGATTGACGCTTTAGACTGGGGGCACCATGGCTCCGGGGGGAGTTGTGTATAGGACGGTTCCGGAGTACTCGGACGATGCCGATCCGGCCTGCGAGCCGTCGAGCCCCCGCATCCGGCTCCTGCTGGTCGCGCAGAATCGGCTCATCTCGGAGGTGCTCGCGTTCTTCCTGGCGAGCGTCTCCGATCTGGAAGTCGTCGGCACCGTGAGCCCCGCCGACCCGAGCATCCTCGGGGCAGGGACAACCCCGACGGATGTCGTGCTCGTGAGCTATCCCCTGCTGCAATCGGATGGGGAGCGCTTGCTCGCCGCGCTGCGCAAGGCGAACTCGGACGTCAAGAGCATCGTTCTGACCCCGGATCCCGACGACGAGACGCTGGCGATCTGCTTCGATGCGCCGACGGCTGGGTACGTGTCCAAGGACATGGCGGCGTCCGAGCTCGTCGATAGGATCAAGCGTGCCCACGCGGGCGAGCTCTTGTGGTCGTCGGCGGAGCTGATCCGCATCATGGAGTACAAGCGGCCCCGGCCGGCGTCGGTACGAGCCTCACTCGCGCGCCGTGAAATTGAAGTGTTGCAGACACTGGTGACCGGTGCGAGTACCGACGAGGTCGCTGAGCGCCTGAATATCACGAGCCACACGGTCCGCACGCACGTCAAGAACGCGATGAGCAAGCTCGGCGCGAATTCGAAGCTCGAGGCCGTCGTGATCGCCCTCCGCGCGGGGCTGATCTCCCTCTCCGATTAGCCACGCCGTCCCCGCGACCGAGCGGACCCGATTCGGTCCCACCCGGCCGTCGCTCAGTCAGCCCCGGCCGGTCCGGCGCCCGACCGCGCCCGTATCTGACCAAGGATCGAGCTGTCGCGGATCTTGTCGTCCTCGGCCAGCAGGAGCACCTTGCTGATGACCTCGCCCGTCTTCAGGTCCTCGGCCTCGAAGGGCAGGAACAGCTTGTCGTGCCGCTGCCCCCAGCGGGCTGGCACGACGCACAAGTAAGCTCCCGGCTCGACGTGGATGGTCGCGCTGGCGAGGTGGACGCGGTAGTCAGCGAGCTTGCCGCGTACGCGGGCATAGTGACCGTCGACCGATACGTTCCCGTACCCGAGGTCCGCGGCGAGGTCGCGAACGAGGGCGGCACGGACCGCGATGACCTCGGCGGATGGCGGCGGCAGTGTGGAGACCGCGCCGCCGCCATCCGCGCCGCCGTGTTCGCCGGCGTACTGAGCGACCGAGACGACCAAGTCAACGTCACGCATTACCTCGGAGAAGTCGCGCGCCGGTACCGCGTCGAGGGGCAGGCGGGGGTCGTGCCGGTCGCTCCACCAGCGCGGTCCGCTCGCCGGCAGGAAGCAGACCTCGTCGACGGTCAGGGCCTCGACCTCGCCCATGTAGTGGTAGCTCTCGGCGAAGGTGAGGCAGGCCGCGATCCCGGCCTCGCGCAGCTCCTTGCAAGGATGATCCTCGCCGATACACTCCCATCCCTGCGACTGGAGCAGCCGCGCGCTCCGGGCCGACTCGACCACTTGCTCGCCATAGCGGTGCGAGAAGACCCGCGTCTCCATTTCGACGGGCGTCAGCAGGTACAGCTCGCGGAACGCCTGCTTGAAGGGTTGAACGATGCGGCGGCGGATCACCTCCCGCTGCCAGGGCGCCAGCAGGTCGTGGGCGTGGAGGTCGACCGGATGGGCGATCCGCGCCGGCGCCGCGAGCGCCTGCCGAGTGCCCCCGAGCTCCTCGAGCTCGCCGGTCGCCGGGTCGTACAGACCGAGGACGCCGGCGCGATCGACGAACAGGAGCGCGGCGAGCATCCGGGCCGCCAGCGGGTGACGGGCCAGGGTCGCAAGCTCATCCGCCGCGAGCGCGTCCCCACGGCACATCGCCCGCTCCAGGGCGGTACGGTAGCGCCGCGCCTGGTCGCGCAGCCCGGCCGTGGCCGCTTTCATCGCCGCGTAGTCCGAGTGCCGTCGCACCGCAGCCGGCACGCTCCGCAACGGAGCGCCGTCCTTGTAGGCCGTCAGCCCGGGCCCACCATCGTTGACGTCAATTCTCACGGTGTAGCGCTCGTCGACCGTCCAGGCGCGCCCGGCGGCACCGAACTCGACCCCGAGGCGGTCCTCCATCACCCACTCCAGGCGGGTCAGGTCCGCGTATCCGGCGTTGAGCGCCAGGTTCGCCAGGGCGACCTCGGCGGCGGCGCGCTCGTTCGCCTGGCGCTGCATGCCGTATTTCGCCGCCTCCTTCGCGAACTCGCGGAGCGCGGCGTAGCGCCGGAGTGCCTCGTCGGGATGCTCGAGTGGCAGCAGCCCGAGAGCCTTGACCGCGATCTGGTTGCGCTTGGCGAAACCCTCGAGGATCTTGGCGCAGTCCGCGCCGACCGCCGCCTGGATCAGGGACACGGCGTTCTTCGTACTGTTCGCGTAATCGGTGAAGGCCTTGAGGATGGCCCCGAACCGCTGCTCGCCGAGCCTGGCGCGGAGTTCCCGGACCTCGCGCGCGTCCAGGACTCCGTCGGTCGGATCGGGCGAGTTGCGTACGTCGCGCTGGACGAGCCGGACGAGGTCGCCGGCGCCGTCCCAGCCGAGCGCCCGGCAGATAGCGCCCTGGTAGCGCAGGGAGACCGGGAGCACGAGCAGCAGCGTGCGCTCTCGGAAGGCCTGCAGCGTCCGAACGACGTCCGCCTCGTCCTCATCGCCGGCCGGAGCGACGGCGCACATCCGGGTGACCGCGGCCGCTACCTCGCCGCGGTGACCGTAGTCGTTGAGGGGCAGGCGCTTGAGGCCGAGGTGCTCGATGTGCTGGCAGGCCCGGGTAAGGTACCAGCTCCCCTCGAGCCGACCGACGTTGGAGAAGAACCCGGCGTTTGTCGCGTCCAGCTCGTCGGCCCAGCGTCGGACGATCTGCTTGGCGAGGCGGTCGACCAGGTCGCCCAGCTCGGGGCCGAGGTCCGCGTGGAACGAGGTAGCGCGACCGTCGCCCCTCCCGGAAGTGGCGACCGAGAGCACAGGTAGTTGCCGCCGAAAGACCCCCTCCAATAACGCCTCGTCCAGGCGGCCGGTCATCCAGACGCGCCGCAGCATCCAGGTGGCGGCGCGGGTGAGCTCGCCCGCGAAGGCGGAGTAGCCGCTCGTCAGCGGCCCATGCCGGCAACCCGGGTGGTCGCACGGCTGCGGCGTGACGTCGAGCTCACCCCGCACAAGGTCATAGACGAGGGCGTCGGCCTCGTCCCCGCCGAGGTCGCGCAGCAGCTCGAGGCAGTCGCGCATGGTAGGTGGATAGGGATAGCGGTCACCGCCGGGCGTCGGCGGGCCGGCGTGGGGACGGCGGAAGTGGTCGACGATCCGCCGCCGCAGCAGCGCGGCGAGGTCGGCGGGCGGGTGGAGCCGGACCCACCGGTGCAGGAGATAGGTGGTGATCTTCTCCTGGGCCGGCAGCAGCCAACGGCTCGCCTCCGGCCGTCGATGGTCCCAGGCATAGCGGTCGTACCAGGAGCGCGAGTCGAAGTACATCTCCGCGGCCAGGCCGGTGAGGGTCGGCTCCGGCCAGCGAGCGAGCAGGCGCTGATAGCTCTCGGCGACCCGCCGCTCTCGATCGGCCTCGATCTGCTCCCGATCCCCGTCGGCCGTCGAGATGGGATGCTTGAAGAATTGGTAGTGGTCGCCCCGTGACCCCGCCTCGACCTCCCAGACATCCCTCGCGATCTCGAGCAGTGCCCGCTCGAGGGGCGACGTGCTCGTCGTGTCAAACAAGTGCCTCAGTCTGGTGAGCATCAGCCACCCCTCAGCGGCAGGATGCGCACGAACCGGATCGTGGTCTCGGCCGTCAGGGTGATGGGCGTGTCGAGATCATCGCAGCGGCTGCGGTTGATTACGACGAGGTAGCGACGCTCATCGAAGGCCGCCAGCGCCCGCTCGATCTCCTGCCTGACGTCGATCTCCGGCCGGGGCGCCAGCTTCGCCGCCCCTCCCTGAGCCCACGCCAGGTTCTCGTCCGTGAGGTAGCGCATCGACAGGGCGTGCTTCAACTCCCGGCTCCGGCTCGCTCGCCCAACTTCAGCCTGCACCTTCAGGGCGATGATGTCGCGGAGGGGGAGCGTCGGGGTCGGGAACGCGATGATGCACGACTCGCGGTAGTGGTCGGCGCCGTACACCTGCGTCGGCACGTCGAGCTCGATCGCGGTGGCCATGCTGTGCTCCTTGGAAGTGCCGCGTCCGGTCATGGCGACGGTCTGACGAGGAGATGGTCGGCCCAACTGCCGGGCACTCCGAAGCGGTCGTGGGTTACGCCGCTGCATCCCCTGGAGATAAGGTCTCGTGGGGACACTCCGGCTACCCCTACCACATCCAGCCCGTCAGTGTACGGGACGCGAGCCGGCCGATGCCCCGGCGCCGTCACCGGGTCACCGGCGACGGCGCGCCCTCGCAGTCGGTAACTGCCCGTTAGCGGGGACGTGGGCGAAACCCATCGCGTCGCCCGGCCGCGGCCCTAAGCGGTGGCAGCAAGTCGACCGCGCAACCACACGGCGATTCGTGACGGCGCCAACTGTCCGCGCAGGTCCCGCGCGAACCCCGGCTACGCCTCGACGGCTACCGAGGCCGCCACGGCCGGAAGGAGCTTGGGAAGATGGGCGAGCGGGTCCAACGCCGGCTCGATGAGCAGGATCTGTCGCATGCGCTCGACGCTCGCCACGAAGTGCGTCCGCCGGATGGAGCGAGTCGGCAGGAGCTTGATCTCGCCGCGTCCGCCGGTCAAGCGCCTGATGCGCCGGACCACGTCGATGACCCGCGTTCCGGTGCCGCTCGCAACGTTGATCGGCGGGACCGGCCGATCCAGGGCGGCGGCCCGGATCAGCGCCTCCACGGCTTGATCGATCCAGATCAGGTCGACGATCTCCGTCGCGTCACTGACACGCAGCTCCCGGCCGGCCGCCGCCTCCTCGAGCCAGATCGGGATCGGGCGCCCGAAATCGCGCGGACCGTACACGTCCGTCAGGCGGAGGATGACAGTATCGAGCCCAAACAGTCTGCGGAACGCTCGGCAATATGCCTCACCGGCCGCCTTGCTCGCGCCATATCCGCTGATCGTCAGGAGGGGCTGGCCTTCGTCAACGGGCAGGGCCGCCGGATCGCCGTAGACTTCGTGGGATGAGGCGAAGATGAGCCGGCCGACGGCGTGATTGGCGGCGGCGCGCAGCACGTTGTACGTGCCGACGACGTTCGTCGCGAAGGTCCTGTCGACATCCTCCTCGTCGGCCATGACCCGCGATCGAGCCGCCAGGTGATAGACAACCGCCGCGCCGCGGATCGCATCCGCGACGGCGTCGAGATCGCGGACATCTCCCTCGAGGATCCGGACCCGTCCTCCAGACTGGTGATGGGCCAGATTTGCCAGGCGACCGCGGGACAAATTGTCGAAGACGGCGATGTCTGCGCGGGTCTCGGCAAGCAGGCGGTCAACGAGGTGACTGCCGATGAATCCCGCCCCACCCGTCACCACGATCCTGGCGCTGTTCTGGTTCATGCGCCGAGTATCGGGACGCTCGGCCATGGAGCAGTTACCGCGCGGTGAAGATGCTGTTGAGGAGGAACGCGCCGCCGACCGCGCGGCCGCGGCCCAACCGTCGGTCGGTGCCCGCAACGTCGGCGCAACCGGACCTCAGCCTCGCCTCAACAGGATGTGCACGGGACGCGCATAGGATGGGCGAGCCCAGTACCGACGACCGAAGTGCAGGAATTCGAGGCGGTACCCGACCCATGAGCCGATGCCACATCCTAGTCGTGGACGACGAGCCGTCCATTGCCGAGTTGCTCCGGTCGGTGCTCGACGCCTGCGACTACGAGGTTACCGTCGTCGACTCGGCGCTCGGAGTACCTGCCCTCGTGCGATCCCTGCAGCCGGACGCCATCCTGCTGGATATCGGGCTGCCCTACCGCTCCGGCGCAGCCGTGCTGGCCGAGCTCAAGGCCGACCCGCGCACGGCCAACATCCCGGTGATCGTCGTCACCGGCATGGCCGAGTCGCTGGCGTCCGAGCGACGGGCCCTGTCATTCGATGTCATCTCGAAACCTTTTGACGTCGCGCGGCTCCTCGACACTGTCCGAGACGCGTGCTTCCCGGCCGGCGAGCAGCGTGCCTCGGAAAATCCGCCGTAGCGCACGCCGTGAACGTCCCAGCGGAGGTGGATGATCGGGGCCCGGTGATACACCGCCGATAACGCGTGCAGACGGAGCACGAACGGCAGTACCACGAATGCAGTAGCCCAGGCTCGTCTCTTTTCGCCGGCTCCTGTACCACAATCGTCGTCGGAAGAATCACCAGCGCGGCGATTCCTGCGCGCCCCGTATTGACATATGCTTGACCCCGTCCATGAACACTCGGGGGAGCGCTAATGGTACTCGCGCCAGCAAGCTGGGCCACCACGGAGGCGGGGGACGACGTAGGTCCTTGGCTGCTCCCCGCGGTGACAGATCGACCCCATCCCGTGATCGAGCCGAGCCCGTCGCGCTCGTTGGTGCCTGACTTGCTGGCGGTCGTCGCGCACGACCTGCGCGCCCCGCTCACCGGCTTGGCGACCGCATCCGAGCTCCTGGCTGAGGACGCCGACGTCCTCGACCGCCGCCAGATCCGTCGCATGGCATCGACGATCCAGCGTGGCGCGCTCTGGCTGCAGGGCCTCGTCGAAAACCTGCTCTGCGCCGCGACGGTCTGCGAGGGGCGCTTCCGGATCCAGCCGCTGCCGCTGAGCCTGCTCGACGTGGCGTTCGAGATCGAGCCGGTCGTCGAGCCGCTGCTCGACCAGAAGGGGCTTCGGCTCCAGGTAGCGTCACGTGGGGCGCTGACAGAAGTGTCCGCCGATGGTCGGCGGATCGGCCAGGCGCTGGTGAACCTGATCTCGAACGCGATCAAGTTCTCACCGAGAGGCACCACCGTCCAGGTTACGGTCAGCACCGCTCCGGGTTGGGTACGAGTCGCCGTGGCCGACCGCGGGCCCGGATTCCCGACCGGGAGCGTGGAGCGGGTCTTCGATCCGTTCTACCGCGAATCAGGCTCGGAGCAGGATGGGGTTGGCCTGGGGCTGGCCATCGTCAAATGGATCGTCGACGCTCACGGTGGCCGGGTGGGCGCCAGAAACCGCCGCGGTGGCGGCGCGAACGTCTGGTTCGAGTTGCCGCTTCTACCGGCCGGAGCTACTCGGGCCATCGATGCGGGGACCGTGGGAGGGGCAGACCGGTGAAAGTCTTGATCGTCGAAGACGATGTCGACCTGTTGGACCTGACGACGTACGCGCTCCGGCGTGAGGGCTACACGGTGATCGCCGCGATCGACGGGCAGCAAGGCCTCCAGCGCTGGGAGGCGGAGCGCCCGGACATCGTGCTCCTGGACGGTAACCTGCCGAAATTGAACGGCTTCGAGGTCTGCCGTCGCATCCGTCAGGAGGGCCGGACGCCGATCATCATGCTGACGGCCCGCAACCAGGAGGAAGACGTCGTCCGGGGGCTCCAGCTCGGCGCCGACGATTACGTGACCAAGCCGTTCAGCGCCAAGGTGTTGAGCGCGCGGATGAAGGCCGTCATCGCACGCTCCCGGCCCGACCCCTACACTCACGTGGCCAGCACAGTGCGCGCGGGTGATCTCGTCCTCGACCTGCAGTCCCACGAGGTGACGAAGGCCGGGCATCTCGTGCAGTTGACGCCGCTGGAGTTCCGGATCCTGTACATGCTGGCCATGAACGAGGGGCGAGTGATCCCCTACTCGCGCCTCGTCGAGTACGCCTGGGGCTACGACGGCGGGGACTCGAGCCTGTTGAAGACCCACATCTGTCACATCCGCCAGAAGCTCAAGCTCGAGGCGGGCAAGCCGGGCGCCATCCGCGCCATCGCCGGGGTCGGCTACAGCCTGACCCGCGCCGATCGATCGTGATGTTCGGACCACTCTCGAGCCCGTCCGACGGGCTGTCTCTCCAATGACCGATCGTAGCCGCCGTGATGCGAACGTTGGCCCTCCCTCGGTGACGCCTGCCTACTCGCCCGGCACCGCCGTGGGCGCTCCGGGTTGGTGGCGCCTGCCAGGCCAGGGAGAGGCGAGGCATGGGGTGAGAATGGTGCCGTCACCGACGCACGGGGGATCCTCCACGACCTGCTGGAGCTGCGAGGACGGGGCGGCAGCCGAGACGATCCGGGTGACTCTCCGCGCGCCGGCGGGCGGGCGCGCCGTCCTGCGGCTGTGCCGGACCTGCTACGCGTCCGACTACCTCCCGCTCGAGTGCAGGTTGCGGGGGCCGCGGCCCGTGCATGACGGGGCGGTGCTGATCGTCGGCGGCGACCTCGACATCCGCGACCTCGCGGCGAACGCGCGGGAGGGTGAGGACTTCACCGTGCGGATGGCCGCCGACAGCCGGGAGGCACCCAGCTAGGCCCGCGAGGCCGGCCCGGACCCGAGCGCCCGCCGCCTTCGCATGCCAATCATGAGCGGGCCTCGTGGCATCGGTCGGTGCCGCGTGCCCGGCCGAG
>JALYGH010000428.1 GCA_030777205.1 Chloroflexota bacterium | reverse complement strand
ATGACCGACGCGATGAGGCGCAGGTCGCCGGCCATCGGCTGCTGGGTCGCGATGACCCTGACCGCGTCCTCTTCGAGCTGCCAGCGCGCGTCGTCAATCATCTGATCGTCGGCGATGATCCGGCGGGCGAGGTCGACGTCGAGGCGGACGAGCGCGTCGATCGACCGCTCGATGGCTTTCTCGACCATGCTGCCCATCAGCAGGACATCGTCCTGGAGCGTCTGGAGCTGCCGATCGAACGCGGCGCGCGCCGTGGTCGCCATGATGATTCTCCCTCAATCGTTCGCTCGCCGAGCCCGGCCGCTCGACACGGCCCTTGACGAGGAACGCACGCGGACCGCCCCGATGTGCCCCCTCGATCCAGCAACGGGTGCGATCGCGTGTCGGCCGAACGCCGATGGTCGGGCCGTGGTGCGACAGCGTACCACGATCGCCGGTCGGGGCTCAGCCGAAGCGTCCGGTAATGTAGTCCTCGGTCCGCTTCTCGCGCGGGTTCGTGAAGAGGTCCATGGTCGGCCCGAACTCGACGAGCTGACCGGTCCGCGACTCGCCGGCGAGCATGAAGGCCGTGTAGTCGGAGACGCGCGACGCCTGCTGCATGTTGTGGGTCACGACCACGATCGTGTAGCGGCGCTTCAGCTCGAGCATCAGCTCCTCGATCTTGTACGTCGCGATTGGGTCGAGCGCCGAGGCCGGCTCGTCCATCAGGATGACCTCGGGCTCGATCGCCAGGGCGCGCGCGATGCAGAGGCGCTGCTGCTGACCGCCGGAGAGGGCCAGGCCGCTCTGGTTCAGCTTGTCCTTGACCTCGTCCCAGAGCGCGGCCTGGCGGAGCGACCGCTCGACGACCTCCCGCACGTCGCCCTTGTAGCCGTTGACGCGCGGGCCGAAGGCGACGTTGTCGAAGATCGACTTCGGAAACGGGTTCGGCTTCTGGAACACCATCCCGATCCGCCGCCGCACCTCGACCGGATCGGTGGCCGGGTCGTAGATGTTGATGCACTCGAAGGTCACGCGGCCCTCGACGCGGACGCCGGGCACGAGGTCGTTCATGCGATTGAGGCAGCGCAGCAGGGTGCTCTTGCCGCACCCCGACGGCCCGATCAGCGCCGTGATCTGGCGCGACGGGATGGTCATCGTGACGCCGCCGATGGCCTGAAAGGAGCCGTACCAGAGGCTCAGTCGGTCGATGTCGAAGGCGGCCGACGTCGCGTCGATCGGCTCGATGCTGCGAGCAGCGTGGACGGTCACCATTGCACCTTCTTCCGCGCGCGGTCTCGGAGGAGCACCGCGATCACGTTCATGCTGAGGAGGACGGCGAGGAGCACGATGATTCCCGAGGCGGCCAGGGCGTGGAACCCTTCCTGGGGCCGTGAGACCCAGTTGAAGATCTGGATCGGGAGCACCGTGAACGAGTCCATCGGGCCGCTCGGCAGGAAGGCGATGAACGTCAGGGCGCCGATCGTGATCAGCGGCGCGGTCTCGCCGATGGCGCGCGAGAGCGACAGGATGATCCCGGTGAGGATCCCCGGCAGGGCGGCCGGCAGGACGACGTTCCAGATGACCTGCGTCCGCGTCGCGCCGAGCGCGTACGCGGCTTCTCGCTGCGACGGCGGCACGGCGCGGAGCGCTTCGCGGGTGTTGATGATGATGATCGGCAGGACCAGCAGCGCCATCGTCAGCGCACCGGCCAGGAGTGACCGCCCGAGATCGAGCCCGCGAACGAACAGGCCCAGCCCGAGCAGTCCGTAGATGATCGACGGCACGCCGGCGAGGTTCGCGATGTTGACCTCGACGAAGCGACTGAGCCGGCCTCGGCTCGCGATCTCCTCCAGCCAGACGCCGGCGGCGATCCCGGTCGGGAGGGCGAACGCGGCGGTCAAGATCATCAGCCAGAGCGACCCGACGAGCGCGGCGAAGATGCCCGCCCGCTGCGGGAAGCGCGACGGAAAGCTGGTGATGAAGTCCCAGGTCAGCGTCGGCAGGCCGCGCAGGAGCACGTCGGCGAGGAGGACGGCCAGCGCGATCAGGCCGATCGACACGGCGGCGATGCAGATCACCTGGAAGACACGGCCGATGGCGTAGCGGCGGGCGCGGTTCGCGCGCTCGGCCGCGGGGATGGCGGGCGCCGTGGAGCTCATTCGTACGCCTCCCGGAACTTCTTGAGCACCCACTGGCTGACGATGTTGAGCGCGAGCGTCATCAGGAACAGCGTCATGCCGACGGCGAAGATCGTCCTGTACTCGAGCGAGCCGTACGGCGTGTCGCCGAGGCTGACCTGGACGATGTAGGCCGTCATCGTCTCGATTGGCACGAGCGGGTTGAGCGTTAGCGTCGGGCTCTGGCCGGCGGCGATGGCGACGATCATCGTCTCGCCGATCGCCCGCGAGATCGCGATGATGAAGGCGGCGACGATGCCCGAGAAGGCGGCCGGCGTCACGATGCGAGTGGCGACCTCGAACTTGGTGGCGCCGAGCGCGTACCCGCCCTCGCGCAGCGAGCGCGGCACGGCGGCCATCGCGTCCTCGCTCATCGAGGAGACCAGCGGCAGGATCATGATGCCCATCACGATCGACGCCGACATGCCGTTGAAGACGGCCGTGCCGGGGATGAGGCGCTGGATGATCGGCGTGACGAACAGCAGCGCGAAGTAGCCGTAGACGACCGTCGGGATGCCGGCGAGCACTTCCAGGACCGGCTTGATGACGCGGCGGACGTTCGGACTGGCGTACTCCGAGAGGTAGATCGCCGCGAGCAGCCCGAGCGGCAGCGCGACGACCATGGCGCCGACCGACGTCAGGACCGTCGCCGACAGCAGCACGACGATCCCGAAATGCTTCTCGGTGAACAGCGGCGTCCATTGCGTCTCGGTGAGGAAGCGCCAGAGGGGCACTTCCTGGAAGAACTCGTAGGTCTCGAAGACCAGCACGCCGATGATGCCGGCGGTCGTGAAGATCGAGACGAACGCGGCGAGCATGAGCGGCAGCTCGATCAGGCGCTCGCGCCAGGCCCGCGCCGCCGGCTGTCGCAGCTTGTAGCGGCCGCTCGCGGCCTGCATCTGTGCTTTCCCGATGACCATCGTTTCGTTGGCCATGACCTGACTTTCCAGATACGTGGTGGGGCCGGCCGATTGCACGAGGCGCTCGGCCGGCCCTAACTAGTGCCCTTCGACTCGTCCGTGCATGCTCAGGGCATCGCCGGCGCCGTGCCGAACAGATCCTCCAGCCGCACGCCCAGCCTGGAAC
>JALYGH010000427.1 GCA_030777205.1 Chloroflexota bacterium | reverse complement strand
CTCTTGAAGCGTTCGGGGCGTTCGTCCGTACCTACGGGAGCATACCCAGGGCACGCGCTCGCACGAGCGCCTCGTAGGCCGGGCGCGGCGACCCGTCGGCGTTCGTCACGCTCCACCAGTACTGCTCGGACGCCGGCGTCCAGTTGGGGTCGATCGTCAGGCTCCAGACGAACATCACCCCGATCCAGGGAGTCCAGTTCGCCCGGGCGTACTGCAAGCCGCGCACAAGGTAGTCTGCCTGCTGCTCGGGCGTCACCGCGTAGAACGCGCGGTCCGGGTTCACCTGGTCGGTGGTCCAGCCGAACTCGAGCAGCCAGACTTGCTTCGCGCCATCGCCGTTCGCTTCCATGATCGCGCGAAGCTGCTCGATCCGCCGGAAGTAGAACGACGCGTGCGGGAAGGCCGGGTTGGAGAGCGGCTCAGCCTCCGGTGCCGAGCCGTAACCGGGGCCGTGCAGCCCGATCGCGTCACTGTAGCGGGCCAGGCCGGAGTCGTACAGCCAGCCGAGGTACACGTCGTCGGGCTGGGCGGTGCCGTCGCTGGTGCCGGTAGGCGACAGCCCGGCATTCAGGACGATCTTGGACGGGTCGACCGCCTTGATGGCCTTGTAGCTCTCCTTGAGCATGTACATGTACTGGCTGGCCTGCTCGCGGTCTATGACTGCGTTGCCCCATTCGCGCGACAGGTTCGGCTCGTTCCAGACCTGGATCGCGTCGATCGTCCCGAGCGGCGAGCCCGCGCGGTAGCGCTCGGCAACCGCCCGCACGAAATCCACGTAATCCGTGATCGCGTCGGGCGGCCCGCTCTCGGCTGGCGTCTGGCGCGACCAAGCCGGCTGCTGATCGATCCGCCCGAGGAACTTGACCCCGGCGGCGTTCGTCGCGGCAACGACCCGGTCGAGGTCGGTCCAATCGTAGCACCCCTTGCAGCTCGCCTCGACGCTCCGCCAGGGAATGGTGACCCGGGCCCAGCCCAGGCGGGCATTGACCGCCAGGCCCAGGTCCCGCTGGGTCGTCTCCGGATACCCCATCGGGAAGATCGTCCCGCCGTACTCCATCGGCGGGCTCGGTACTTGCGCCGCCCCGCCGGAGGGCAGCATGGCGAACGCCATCAACGCGAGCAAGACGCGTGAGGCCGGGTACTTCACTCGAAAACTCCCAGATCAGGCCAATGAACTCTCGGCCGGGCATTGGGAGCCCGCCCACCGTGCGGGAGGCGCGGTCGACCATCCGCTCGCGCCCACCCCGCCGATGGTGCGAGGCGACCCTACGTAAGACGAGCGGCCGGCTACGGGGTTCCGATTTCCGCCGTGTCGTTGGGGGCCGCTTTGGGCAGTGTTCAACCGCCTTCCGGAAGGAATTCTCACCAAAGGAATTCTCAACTTTACTTGTCCAGCCCTTCGGTACTCACGGCGCTGACATCCGGGGCGGCCGGCGCGGTGGGCGCGATCCTGATCTAGACCGGCCGCGCCGTCCTGACGATCGGCGTCGTGGTCGCCCTGGTAAGGTCATCCGCGTCTTGTCCCTGACAAGAGCGAGTGGTAGCATCAGCGGACCATCCGGCCGGTCAGCGGCCGGTTGGCCGCCGAATTGCCGACGACTCGGATCGGCTCGCGGGCCCGGAGCGCGGCCGGCGCTGGTCGGTAGCGCGAGAACGGAGTAGACGGTGAGCGAAGAGACTCCCAGCGCCGGCCCACCGGTATCCGACGTCACGGCCGGCCTGGTTGGACAGGCGGTGGGAGCGAACGACGACGGCGCCCGGCCGTCCGCCGCCACGCCGCACCTCGAGACGACTGCCGAGAAGATCGAGCGGGTCAGGACGCTGCGCCGTGAGGCAATGCTCGGGGGCGGCCAGCGACGGATCGACCAGCAGCACAAACGCGGCAAGCTGACCGCGCGCGAGCGGATCGACCTGCTGCTCGACCCGGGCAGCTTCCAGGAGCTAGATGCCTTGGTCGTCCACCGCTCGACCGAGTTCGGCCTGGATCGCGAGCATTACCTGGGCGACGGGGTGGTGACCGGCTGGGGCCGCGTCGACGGGCGACCGATCGCCCTCTTCTCCCAGGACTTCACCGTGTTCGGCGGCTCGTTGTCCGAAGCGTACGGCGAGAAGATCTGCAAGGTCATGGACCTGGCGATCAAGAATGGCATGCCGATCGTCGGCCTGAACGATTCCGGCGGCGCGCGGATTCAGGAGGGCGTCGTCAGCCTCGGGGCGTACGCCGAGATCTTCCTGCGAAACACGCTCGCCTCGGGGGTCGTGCCCCAGATCAGTGCGATCATGGGGCCGTGCGCCGGCGGCGCCGTCTACTCGCCGGCCATCACCGACTTCACGTTCATGGTGAGCGGGACGAGCTTCATGTTCGTGACCGGCCCGGACGTCGTAAAGACAGTGACCCACGAGGTGATCGACTTCGAGGGGCTCGGCGGCGCAGTCGTCCACAACTCGACCAGCGGCGTCGCCCATTTCGCGGCCGACGACGAGGTATCCTGCCTCGAAGAGGTGCGCCGTCTACTCGCGTTCCTGCCGTCGAACAACGTCGACGACCCGCCCCGCGTCGAGCCGCGCGACCCGGTCGACCGGATCGATGAGTCGCTCGACGCGATCGTCCCCGACGACCCGTCGCGGGCGTACGACATGCACCAGGTCATCCGCTCAGTCGTTGACGACGGCGACTTCATGGAGGTGATGGAGCAGTTCGCGCAGAACATCATCGTCGGCTTCGCGCGGCTCGGCGGACGCTCGGTCGGGATCGTCGCCCAGCAGCCGAGCGTGCTGGCCGGCGTGCTCGACATCAACTCGTCGGTCAAGGCGGCGCGCTTCGTCCGCTTCTGCGACTGCTTCAACATCCCGCTGGTGACCTTCGTCGATGTGCCGGGCTTCCTGCCGGGCGTCGGGCAGGAGCACGGCGGGATCATCCGCCACGGCGCCAAGCTACTCTACGCTTACTGCGAGGCGACCGTCCCGAAGCTGACGGTCATCACCCGCAAGGCATACGGCGGCGCCTACGACGTCATGTCGAGTAAGCACATCCGCGGCGACGCCAACTTCGCCTGGCCGACGGCCGAGATCGCGGTGATGGGCGTCGAGGGCGCGGTCAACATCATCTTCCGCGACCAGATCGCCAAGGCCGACGACCCCGAAGCCATGCGGGCCACGCTGACCCGGGAGTACCGCGACCGCTTCGCCAACCCGTACGCGGCGGCGGCTCGCGGCTACATCGACGAGGTGATCCTGCCGCACGAGACGCGGCCGAAGCTGATCGCCGCGCTGGAGGTCGTCCGCAACAAGCGCGACACCAACCCGCCGAAGAAGCACGGGAACATCCCGCTGTGAGCGACCCGCCCGTGAGTAACGCGCTGAAGAAGGTCCTGATCGCCAACCGGGGCGAGATCGCGATGCGGGTGGCACGGGGCTGCCGCGAGCTGGGCATCCGGTCGGTGGCCGTCTTCAGCGACCCGGACGCGGGCGCCCCCCACGTCCGCATGGCCGACGAGGCGTACCCGCTCGGCGGCATCACGCCGGCCGAGAGCTACCTGCGCGGCGACCTGATCGTCGAGGTTGCGCGGCGGGCGGGCGCCGACGCCGTGCATCCGGGCTACGGCTTCCTCGCCGAGAACCCCGAGTTCGCGGCGGCCTGCGCCGAGGCCGGACTGAAGTTCGTCGGGCCGACGCCGGCGGCGATGCGCGCGCTCGGGAGCAAGACGGCCGCCCGCAAGACGATGCAGGCGGCCGGCGTGCCGGTCGTGCCGGGCACGGTCGATCCAATCCCCACCGCCGAAGAGGCGGCCGCCGTGGCGCGCGAGATCGGCTTCCCGATCGCGCTCAAGGCGGTCTCCGGCGGCGGCGGCAAGGGCATGCGGGTCGTCGAGCGCCCGGACGACCTGGAGGCGGCCTTCCGCCAGGCGTCGAGCGAGGCCCTGGCGTCGTTCGGCGACCCGTCGATGTACCTCGAGCGGCTGGTCGTCCGCCCACGCCACGTCGAAGTCCAGGTCCTCGCCGACGAGCACGGCAACGTAGTCCACCTCGGCGAGCGCGAGTGCAGCATCCAGCGGCGGCACCAGAAGCTGGTCGAGGAGTCGCCGTCGCCGGTGGTCGACGCCGACCTGCGGGCGCGGATGGGAGCGGTGGCCCTACGGGCCGCCCAGGCGGTCGGGTACACGAACGCCGGGACGTGCGAGTTCCTGCTCGACCGGGACGGCAACTTCTACTTCCTGGAGGTGAACGCCCGCCTCCAGGTCGAGCACCCGGTGACCGAGCTGGTCACCGGCATCGACCTGGTGCACCAGCAGCTCCGGGTGGCGGCGGGCGAGCGGCTCGACTTTACCCAGGACGACATCCGACCGGTGGGTCACGCGATCGAGTGCCGGATCCAGGCCGAGGACGCCGCCAACCAGTTCTTCCCCTCCACCGGCCGCGTCGAGGCGGTCCACGAGCCGAGCGGCCCCGGTATCCGGATCGACGGCGCGCTCGAGGCCGGGCAGCAGGTGACGCCGTTCTACGACCCGATGCTGGCCAAGCTGATCGTGTGGGCCGAGACGCGCGAGGCGGCGATCCGGCGGATGCGCCGGGCGCTCGGCGAGTACCTCGTGCTCGGGGTGAAGACGACGATCCCGTTCCATCGCTGGCTGATGGAGCACCCGGCCTTCCGGACCGGGGAGTTAGACACCGCCTTCCTGGAGCGCCACTGGTTGCCGAGCGGCGAGCCGCCCGAGGGGCTGGCCGAGGTGGCCGCGCTAGTCGCGGCGATCGTCGCGCACCAGGGGCGGGCTGCGCACCGCCCTGTCCGAGCCACTGCCGACGGCGCCGAGGACCGCTGGGCGTCGTTCGCGCGGCGGGCCGGGTTGCGAGTGCCGTGATGAATGAGACGGCCTCCGCGCCTGGCACGATCCGCTACCAGGTGACGATCGGCGAGCGGACGCTCGTCGTGGAGCTGATCGAGGGCGCCGGTGGGACGCTCGTCGCGCGGATCGACGGGGGCCCGGAGCTTCCGATCCGGCTGACGAGCCGCCCGGGCGATCGGCTACTGACGCTGCTGGCCGGTGCGCGCTCGGTGACCGCGCTGGTGGGCGAGCAGAATGCGGGGTGGACCGTCGTTGTTGACGGGGAGCCGATCGAGGCGGTCGTGCTCGATGAGCGAGCTGCCCGACTGGCGAGCGCGACGGCCGCGGGGCGCAAGGGCGTGGTCGAGAGCAGTATCAAGGCGCCGATGCCCGGATTGGTCGTCACCGTCCTGGTCGAGCCGGGCCAGCGCGTTGCGAAGGGCGCGGCGCTGGTGGTGCTATCGGCGATGAAGATGCAGAACGAGCTGACCGCTCGCGACGACGCCACGATCAAGGACGTCCATGTCCGGGCGGGCCAGACCGTGGACCAGGGCCAGGTGCTGGTTACCTTCGCCTGATGCCCGATAATCGACCGACGCGAGCGCCGCGTCTCATGCCGCGAGGCGCTGCAGCATGCGCACGAGGCCGGGCAGGTCGACCAGCTTCGGCAGGTAATCGGCGACGCCGACCGTCGCGCCGCGCTCGCGGTCGCGTGGCCCGGCCGGGCGGTTCGTGAGGAGCACGATCGGGATGGCGTCGAGCGCCGGCTCGCGTCGCAAGGCGGCGCTGAGCTCGAAGCCGTCCGTGCCGGGCATCTCGGCGTCCGAGAGGACCAGCGCTGGCGGTAGGCGGCGCGCCTCGCTGACCGCCTCGGCGGCGCTGACGGCGGTGCGGACGGTGAAGCCGCTGTCGATGAGGGCGACCGCGATCAGCTCGAGGCTGCGCGAGTCGGCGTCGACCACCAGGACCCGTCTTCCCTTGTCCCCGTCCCGGATCATTCCGCGTGGTCCTCGTCGCTGGAACCCGACCGCACCGAGCCGCGGCGCCGAGCGACCGACAACGCGGGGGCGACGCGGCCCGTGGACACGGGCCACGCGGCCGACGGCAGTATACGGCCCACTCCGGGCCACGGAGGGGTTCGCCGCAGCGCTATCTCGTTGCTTGTGACGGTACTGTGAGGATGCGCGCATGCGACGTGGCGAAGGTGTGACGCACCCCTCCGTACAGTCAGAGTGGACCAAACTGGCGAGGAGGAGTGGTGCGTCGAGTACTCGTCGGCGGGCTGTTGGTGCTTGCCGTCGGCACGGCCGCGGTGGGCGGGCAGCCACTCGTGGCGAACCTCGAGTCGACTGCGACGAACAGAACCGAGCACGTCGTCGAGGCGGGCGACTCGCTGAGCGGGATCGCCGAGCGATACGGCGTGACCATCGGGCAGCTCGCGGCGCTGAACGAGCTCGAGAATCCGGATGCGCTGATTGTCGGCCAGGTAGTTCGCCTGCCGGCGGACGTCTCGGCGCGGCTGGCAACGGCCGGGTCATCGGGTGGCGCCGACGCGGCGCGCTCGGCGCCGGCGGAGGCACGGGCGGCCGGCGAGTACGTCGTGC
>JALYGH010000426.1 GCA_030777205.1 Chloroflexota bacterium | reverse complement strand
CCCAGATGCCGTCGCGCTTCGGGGTGCCGATCCTCTTCCCGTTCCCCGGCCACATGCGGCGCGGCCGGTATACCTGGCAGGGGCAGAGCCATCTCGTGCCGATGGCGAACCCGGACGCGCCGAGCTTTACCCACGGCTTCGCTCACCAGCGGCCCTGGCGCGTCAAGAAGACCGGCGCGGACACCGCGCGCGGCGACTTCTTCACCGGCTCGGACCTCGACCCGGCCCAGCGCGAGGGCTACCCGTTCGACGTCAGCCTGGTGCTCGACGTGCGGATCGAGCCGCGAGCGCTCGTCATCGCCCTGACCGCCGAGAACCAGAGCCCCGGGTCGGCGCCGGTCGCCATCGGGCTGCACCCGTACTTCGGCCCGGAGATCCTCGGCGAGGATCGCACCCGAGTCCGGGTGACCCTGCCCGGCCGCTCCGAGCGCGTCCTGACCGAGAATCCGCCCGTCCCGACCGGCGAGCGCCGCCCGCCGTCCGAGCCAATCGCAATCGTGCCGTTCGGCCAGACGATGCTCGTCTCGCGCACCGACTTCGACGCCGACCGAACGGCTGTCCTGGGGGCCCCGGATGGCGCTCGAGTCATGCTGGAGATGGACGCCGGCTACCGCGACATCCTGGTGTACGCGCCGGAGATGCACAACTCCCTGTCGCTGGAGCCGCACACCCACGCCCCGGGCGCCGCGTCCATGCCGGAGGGCAGCCCGGATGGCCTGCAGGGGCTGGAGCTCGGCGCGACGCTGCGGGCCACGACGACCATCCGCGTCGAGGGCATCTGACGGAGCAGCCCGCCGGGCCTCAGCCCGCGCTGGCTGGGATCGCGAGCTTAACCTCGCTGTCATCCCTTCGGTGCCCTCAGGGCAGGCTCTGAGGGAGCGCCAGCGACCGAAGGACCTACAGACTGATCAGATACGCATGCGGCAGTACTTGTCAGTCGGTAGGTCCTTCGCTTCGCTCAGTGCCCGCCCTGAGGGCACCGAAGGGATGACAGACAGGCTGGGCTCAGGGTCCTTGATGATCACTCCGTTGCCCGGACACTTTACCTGTCTCCTGGCTCCTCGCCTACGCCGGCACTGCCTCGCCGTACTCCCTAATCCGCAGCCGCTCCAGCGTGTCGGGCGTCGGCACGCCCTCGGCGTCCCAGCCGCGCGCGACGTAGTACTCGCCGACCACGCGGCGCACCTCGTCCGGGGTGAGCGGCTTGTCGGCGAACGGGCCGTGCTTGAGCGGCTCGTGGAACCGCGGCGGCAGCTTGTCGTCCGCCGCCGTGAATCCGCAGCGCAGGTTGAACAGCCGCGCCATCGTCACGCCGCGCTCGTAGACTTCGTTCAGCTCCTCTGGCGTCATCCCCCAGCCGGTGACGGCGTTCAGGATGTCGAGCGTCGTCGGGTCGTCGTACTGGAGGAACTGGCAGACGCCGATCGTGTTGCGGATGCTCGTGCGCGGATGGGCGCCGCCGGTGTGGTCGCCGCCGGTCGGGTTGACCGGGTAGTTCGTCTTCATGTGCTCCATCGCGCGCGGGTCGTGCATCGCGACCTCGAGCCCGCGCACATGGACGACGTACTGCTCGCTGCCCCGCCCCAGCTTCTGGGCGCAGCGCAGGGCGCCCTCGGCCAGGAAGTCGCCGAAGCCCTCGCGGTTGGCGATCATGTCGACGAGCTGGTTCAGCAGCTTGCCGTCGCCCCACTTGAGGGCGAGCCCGCCGGTGTCCTCCTCGGTGAGGATGCCGCGCTGGTAGCACTCCATCGCCCAGGCGATCGTCGCGCCGGTCGAGACGCTGTCGAGGCCCCACCAGTTGAGCGCCTGGTTCGCCTTGCACAGCTCGACCAGGTTGTCGATGCCGAGGTTGGTGCCGACCGCGCCGAGCGTTTCGTACTCGGCGCCGCCGTACTTCGGCTCGACCTCGACGCCGGCCAGCGTCGCGTCGACCCGGACGCGCTTCTTGCAGCGGACCGAGCAGGCGTAGCAGCCGTCCATCTTCTCGACATACTCGGCCTTGAGCGTCTTGGCGTCGATCAGCTCGACGGTGTCCATGACGCCCTCCTGCCAGTTCTTGACCGGCAGGTGCCCTTCGAGGTGCTTGCCGACCATCGCGGCGCCGGTGCCGTAGTGGTGGAAGTTGTAGTGGTTCTCGTCCATCGTGTCGCGCACCCACAGCGCGACCTCGCGAATGCGCTTCGGGTCGGCCATCGGGACCTGCTTCTTGCCGCGCACGGCGATCGCCTTGAGGTTCTTCGACCCCATCACGGCGCCCATGCCGGTCCGCCCGGCGATCTCGTTCAGGTCGTGGATGACCATCGCGTAGCGGACGAGCTTCTCGCCGGCCACCCCGGTCTGGGCGACGCGGATCAGGCGGTCGCCGTGGTCGGCGCGGATGGCGTCCTCAACCTCGCCGGTCCGCTTGCCCCAGAGGTGGGACGCGTCGCGGATCTCGACGGTGTTCTCGTCGATCCAGAGGTAGACCGGCTTGTCGACCTTGCCCTGGATGATGATGCCGTCGTAGCCGGCGTGCTTCAGCTCGGCGCCCCAGAAGCCGCCGGCCTCGGCCTCGCCGAAGCCGCCGGTCAGCGGCGAGCGCGCGCCGACGCTGTGCCGCCCGGCGCCCGGCAGCGGCGTACCCGTGACCGGGCCGGCCATGAAGATCAGCCGGTTGTCCGGGCCGAGCGGGTCGACGTCGGCCGGAACCTCTTTGAGCAGGTAGTGGGCGATGAACGCGCGGCCACCGACGTGGCTGCGGAAGAACTCATCGCTCGGGTGCTCCTCCCACGTCCGCCCGGTCGTCAGATCGACGCGCAGGATGCGGTTCCAGAAACCGTTCGCCATCTCCCTCTCCTCCTCAGCCGCCTTCCATCGGGGTGACCAGCGTCACCTCGGCGTTCTCGCGCAACGGGGTGTCGAGCGTCGCGTAGGTCCCGTCCACGCCGACGATCAGCCGCTCGACGATCGTCACGTTCAGCTCGCGCAGCACGTCGTTGACCGTCGCGCCCTCCGGCAGGTCGAGCCAGAGCGACTCGGCCCGGTTCGGCACCAGGCGCCGCAGCTCCGCGTACGGGACGACTCGAACGCGCATGCCCCTCCGTCTCCTCTCGGCCATGACTGGCCGGCAGCGACGCAGGATAGCACGAACGGCATGGAATACGAGAGCGGCGTGGCCGACCGCTATCATTGGCCCATGCTGAGGGTGCTCGTCCGCGGGGTGAACGACGTGGCGTCCGCCGTGGCGCACCGGCTGTTCACGTCAGGGCACGCCGTCGCGATGCACGACGCGGAAGCTCCGACGACCAGCCGGCGCGGGATGGCGTGCGCCGACGCGATGTTCGACGGCCGGGCGGAGCTGGCCGGAGTCGCGGCCCGACGGCTCGACGACCTGTCGGCGCTGCCCGAAGCGGCCGTTGCGCGCGAGGCTATCTCGGTGAATGCCGGCGACTTCGCGGCGCTGCTCGCCGCGTATCGCCCGGACGTGCTGGTCGACGCTCGGATGCGCAAGCGGGCCGCGCCCGAGATCCAGAGCGGCCTGGCGCCGCTCACGGTCGGGCTCGAGCCCGGCTTCGTGGCCGGTCAGAACGTCGACCTGGCGATCGAGACCGGCTGGGGCGACGACCTCGGCCGGGTGATCGAGCGCGGCCCGACCCGCGACCTGGCCGGCGAGCCCCGCGCGATCGACGGCGTGGCCCGCGAGCGGTACGTCTACGCCCCCGCCGCTGGTGTTTTCCGCACCGACCTCCGGATCGGCAGCCCGGTCGGGGCCGGCCAGGTCGTCGCCCACGTCGAAGATACCCCGTTGCTCGCCCCGATCGACGGCGCCCTGCGCGGCCTGACCCGCGACGGAGTGGCGGTCGCCGTCCGCGCCAAGGTCATCGAGGTCGACCCGCGCGGCACCGACGGCAACCTCTACGGCATCGGCGAGCGCCCGGGCCGTATCGCGGACGGCGTGCTCG
>JALYGH010000425.1 GCA_030777205.1 Chloroflexota bacterium | reverse complement strand
CCGTCGCCCTGGGCGTCGCGCTCGGCATCGCCGCCTTCGGGCTGCTCGGCGGCATCGTGCTCGCGGCGACCGGGGCCTGGGCCGCGCTCGGCCGGTGGCTCGGCGGGCGCCTGGACCGGCGCAATTTCGGCCACGCCGTCGGCCTCGTCGGGCTGGTCACGTTCTGCTTCCTCGCGGTCGCGCCACTCCTCGCCCTCGGCGGCGAGGCGCCGCTCCTGCGGGCCGTCGCCGACGATCCGGATGCCCTCGCCGACGAGCGCGGCGATTGGGGCGAGCTGCTCGACATCTACTACGAGCTCGCCTGGACGGTCCCGCTTGCGTACATGCTCGTCGGCGTGCCGGCCCTGCGCGGCCTCCGCGCCGGGCTCGCGCGACTCGGGGTCGGGCCGCTCCGCCGGCGGCACGTGCCCCTCACCCTCGGGCTGACGGCCGTCCTGCTCCTGGTCGGGACCGCCGTCGACGAGACTACGGTCATCGTCTGGGAGGCGCTCGACTGGCCGACGACCGACCCCGAGCTGGTCGGCGAGCTGTTCGGCGCGGCGCTCACCCCGACCGGGGCCGTCGCCTCGGCGATCGCGGCCGGGCTGGGCGAGGAGCTGCTCGTGCGCGGCGCGCTCCAGCCGCGCTTCGGCTGGCTGCTCCCGAACCTCGCCTTCACCGCCAGCCACGCCTACCAGTACGGGCCCGACGCGCTCGTCTCGGTGTTCGTCCTCGGGGCCATCCTGGCCGGGATTCGGGCCCGCTGGGGCACCAGCCTCTCGATCGTCGTGCACATCCTCTACGACCTGGTCTTGTTCCTGATCCCGGCGCTCGAGTGGCCCGGCTTCTGATGGCGCGCGGCGACCGGTTGCTCGGGATGGTCTCGGATCGCGACTTGCGAGCGGCCCTGGCCCGCGGCGGCGCGCTGCCCGTCCTCGACCGGGATCGGCTCGCCGGCATCGTCACGGAGAGCGACCTCGTCCGAATGCTCGCCCGCGTCATGGGCGTGCTGGAGCCGAGCACCCGCCTGCAACTCGAGCTGACCGCCCCGAACAGGCAGCTCGCCGAGTTGAGCCGACTCGCCAACGAGCGCGGCATCCCGACCGTCAGCCTGGTCACCGAGCCCGGCGACTTCCGGTCGACCCGGACGGTTGTGGTGCGCGTCGGCACGATCGCGCCCGATCTGCTGATTCGCGATCTCGAGTGGGCGGGGATCCGAGTAACCGGCCCGGTGCCGGTGTAGGCGACCGCTACCCTCCGCGGGTTTGACTCAGCCCCGGCAGCCCGGACCGCGGAGTGTAGCCCCTTTCCCCAACACGGGCCACGCGCCCGATATCGAACGTCGATGAGCCGTTAGGCAGCGTGGTCCAGAATTTGTTACACTCACCAATTGTCCGCAGGTGGAGGCCGCCCGAGAAACGTCGGGGATTGGGTTCGCGGACGACTGTCACATACCAGCACCATTAGCTGGGGCCGGCTAACGCCATCGCTGCCCGGGACTGTACCGGGCGGGGCCGCCTTGGGGTGGTGCTTTTTCGTTGCCCGGTTTCCGGCGCGCGACGGGTCGCGCCGGGACGGGGCTCACTCGGGGTAGGCGAGGAGAACGCGATGAAACGGGCGGTCCGGCCGCGAGGAGCGGCAACCCGGGCACGGGCGGAGGCGGGCAGGTGAATCCCTGGCCGACGCCGAACGTGCTCTGGCCGACGGCCGGTGCGGCCGAGGGCAGCACGGAGCTCAACGCCTTCGACAACGCCCTCCTCGACGCCGGCATCGGCAACCTGAACCTGGTCAAGGTCAGCAGCATCGTGCCGAAGGGCGCGCGGTTCCTCGAAACCGCGCCGACGATCGAGCCGGGGGCCCTGGTCCCCGCGGTGTACTCGATCATGGCGAGCGACACGGCCGGCGAGACGGTCTGTGCGGCGCTCGGTATTGGTATCGGGAGAGACAGCCACGGGATGATCTTCGAGTACCACGCCAATTCGCGCGAGGTCGCCGAGCGCGTCGTGCGGGGTATGGTGGAAGAAGGATTCGCGCGGCGAAGTCTTCCGCTGGAGCGGGTGACGGTCACGGCGACCGAGCATCGCGTCGAGCGGCTCGGGTGTGCCATCGCGGCCGTCGTTCTCTGGTGGGGGTAACGTGACGTGAAGAGTGTTGGGCGCCACCTGGTCATGGAGCTCTGGGAGTGCGAGAACCTGAACTCGCCGGACGTGGTCGAGCGGGCACTCCTGGACATCGTCGATGCGCTCAAGCTGACCCTGCTCAGTCTGAACGTGCATCCGTTCAGCCCGATCGGCGTCACCGGCGTCGCGATCGTTTCCGAATCCCACGTGGTGATCCACACCTGGCCGGAGCTGGGCTACGCGGCGGTGGACGTGTTCACCTGCGGCGAGCAGCGCAACCCGGAGGACGCCGTTCCAGTCCTGCGGGAGCACTTCGCGCCGGAGCGGATCCAGGTCATGGAGATGACGCGCGGCCTTGTCGGCGTCTGATTGCCGGGGAGCCGGGAGTCTTGAGGGCATAGCCCTCAAGAC
>JALYGH010000424.1 GCA_030777205.1 Chloroflexota bacterium | reverse complement strand
GTGGCGTGGCCCGCCGCGCGGGCCGCCGGTCCCAAGTCGGCGGCGGACGGACGGGCGATGTGGGCGTGGGCGTGCGACGACACGGTCGGTTTCGGCAGGGGCACGACGTTGCGGTCGCCGCACGCCCCGGCCGCCTGCTCCGCCAGCTCTTCGACCGTGAAGGCGCCGGGGTGGACGGTCACGTGGGCGACCTCCTGCTCGGCGTCGACGTGGACGGCGAGGACGCCCGGGTTGGAGCGCAGACGCTCCTCCACGGCCTTGACGCAGGCGTCGCACGCCACCCGCCCGGTCGGGACGGTCAGCGTCGTCGAACCGTCGACGTGGTCGTGGTGTTGGCCGCTGTCGGCGTGGCTGGTGTGACGTGCGTGGTGGCTGCTCACGGAGTGATCGATCATCGGCGTCTTCTCCACGGTGGGCTGAGCCCGGCGCTCGGAGCGCCCCGCGCCGAGGCGCTCGCCCCGACGATACATCGAGGGCCGACGTGCGCCGCATGCTCACCCATACAGACGCAAGAGATCCCAGTGGTTACACCTCCACCGTCGAGATTCCGTTCGGACGAGCCGATGCTGACTCAGAGGACGCCAATTGCCGGTCACCGGTCGTCGGCGATGATGCCCGCCCGGTCGGGTCTGCTCGGCGTACCGGTCCCAAGGTCAGGGGGCTCGGGGCCATGAGGCACGGGGCGAACGTCCCTAGCCGCCTACCCGAAGATGGCGGACGTCGAGCCGAGAGTGAGGACCGATTACGCCCGACCTGCGCAGACTCGGGAGTGCGGGAACCCCCGGGAGGCGGCGGCTCGAGCCCTGCGGTCACACGCCGAAGAGGTCCTCCGGCGTCAGGCCCCACTCGGCGACGATCGCCCGTTCTTCGGCCTCGCTCCGAGCCTTCTTGAAGCGGGCGCCACGAACGCCCCGCACCTGGCGCTCGCACTCGGGCCAGGACGCGTGGCGGGCCGCCACGCCGTCGACGAGGCTGAGGTACCGCACCCCGCCTGGGACGGCGTCTGGGGCGCTTGCCGGCGCGGGCGGCCGCCCTCCGGACGACTCGTCGAGGCGACGGATGCCGGTCGAGAAGGCGCGAGCGATCTCGTCGCAGCGCTCGTTGCCCGGCGTGCCGGCGTGGCCGCGCGTCCAGCGCCACTCGACGCGCTCGCTCGCCAGCCCGCCCACCTCGCGCCAGAGGTCCTGGTTCTCGACCGGCTTCCCGGTCGCGGTGCGCCAGCCGTTGCGCCGCCAGCCGGCCAGCCACGCGGTCACGCCGCGGCGCACATACTGGCTGTCGGTCACGATGATAACCGCGGGCGCGTCGGCCGTCAGCCGCAGGGCCTCGATGGCTGCGCGCAGCTCCATGCGGTTGTTCGTCGTCCGCAGCTCGCCGCCGCCGGCCTCGACGACCCCACCGTCGGCCAGCTCGACGTGGACGCCCCAGCCGCCCGGCCCGGGGTTCCCGATGCAGGAGCCGTCGGTATAGGCGATCGTCGTGCCGTCGGTCGTCGGTTCAGCCGTCATGCCCACCGAGTATACCGGCCGATCCCGTCCCCGGCGGGGCCGGAGCCGTCAGGGTCTCGGTGCTACGATCCTGGAAACATCTTCGCGCACCGGAGGCGAGAGCCATGCCCGAGAATCGGCCGATCGACCTGACGTACGTGGAGCATGGGCCGCGAGACGCACCGGCCGTCGTCCTGCTGCACGGCTTCCCGCTGCACGGCTCGATGTGGGACGACCAGGTCGATGCCCTCGCCGCGCGCTTTCGGACGATCGTGCCCGACCTGCGCGGCCACGGGCGGACCGAGGCGCCGCCCGGACCGTATACGATGACAGACCACGTCGCGGACCTTTCCCGGCTGCTCGATCGACTCGAGACCGACCGGGCGGCGCTGGTCGGCCTGTCGATGGGCGGCTACGTGACAATGAACTTCCTGGCGGCACACCCCGAGCGAGCCTGGGCCGCGGCGCTGGTCGACACGCGCGCCGAGGGCGACACCGAGCAGACGAAGGCCGCTCGAGAGGCGCAGGCCCGCGAGGTCGCGGCGGCCGGCATGGCGCCGTTCGTCGAGGCGGCCATCCCGCGCATGTTCGCGCCGAAGACCATCGCCGAGCGGCCGGAGCTGGTGGAGCGCTACCGCGGGATCGTCGACCCGGCCCGACCGCCCGCCGTCGTCGCGGCCCTCCAGGGGCTGGCGCTGCGTCCGGACGTCACACCACCCCTCCGCAGCGTGCGCTGCCCGACGCTC
The DNA here is from genome assembly GCA_030777205.1 of Chloroflexota bacterium. Lineage (GTDB taxonomy): Bacteria > Chloroflexota > UBA6077 > UBA6077 > JACCZL01 > JALYGH01. Next base: position 1,820 of record JALYGH010000424.1, on the reverse strand, counting down.
GTCGTCGTCGGCTCGGAGGACGTCGTGACACCGCCATCCGACGCGCGCCACATCGCCGAGGCGATCCCCGACGCCCAGCTTGAGATCATCGAGGGCGCCGGGCACCTGTCCAACATGGAAGCGCCCGACCAGTTCAACCGCGTCCTGCTGAACTTCCTGGTGCGCGCCTCCGAGCGGGCATAGTCCTCCGCTCCGACGCATTTGGTGCGCGTACGCGAGCAGATTCCGTAGAGTGATGAGGGCGGGCACGCGGTCTCCCCCACGCCCGCCCTCCCCCGCTCTCCTCAGTTCGCTATGCCGTACGACGATTCCGCTCCTCGGTTGCGCCTGTCCTCCGACCCGTTCTTCGTGTTCGGGAGGTGGGCTCATCGTGCCCGCTGGCTGATCCTCGGCCTCTGGCTCGCCGTCATCGCCGCCAGCCTGCCGCTGGTACCGGCCGCGGCACGCTCGTTGTCGCCCGGCGGGTTCTCGAGTGCCGGCCTCGAGGCCCAGCGCGCCTCGAACCTGATCCAGGCGGCGCTCGGCGAGAACCCGGCCGGCCTGCTCGCGATCTACCAGAGCCCAACGCTCGCGACGAGCGACCCGCGCTACCTGGCGGCGGTCGAGGATTCGCTGCGCGAGGTGCGCGGGCTGGACATCGTGGCGCGCGTGACGACGCACGTCGAGAACCCGCGCCTCGCGGCGCCCGACGGACACACCGCCTACGCCATCATCGCGATCAAGACGCTCCCGGACGAGTTTCGCGAGATCCTGCCACGGATCGAGGGCGCCCTCCGCCCGACCGAGCTGGACACCGTCCTGACCGGCGCGCCGATCTTCTACAGCGACATCCAAGAAGTCACCGAGCGTGACCTGCGCCGGGCCGAGTTCATCTCGTTCCCGTTCGCGGCCGCGGCGCTGCTGCTCGTGTTCGGGACGCTGGTCGCCGCCGCCGTGGCGGCGATCATTGGCGGTGCGGCAGTCGCGGTGACCCTCGCGGTCGTCGTCCTGCTGACCCGCGTCACGGACGTCTCGATCTTCGCGATGAGCCTGGTCAGCATGCTCGGGCTCGGGCTCGGGATCGACTACTCACTGTTCATCGTGAGTCGCTTCCGCGAGGAGCTGGCTCGTGGCGACGTGCCGGATGCGCTCGGCGTGGCGATGGCCACGGCCGGCAAGGCGGTCCTCTTTTCCGGTCTGACGGTCTTCATCGGCCTCCTCGGCCTGACCACCTTCGAGTTCAACGCCCTGCGATCGCTCGGCATCGCCGGCTCGGCGGTCGTGGCCATGTCGGTGCTGGCGGCGCTGACCCTCCTGCCCGCCATCCTGAGCGTCGTCGGTCGGCGGATCGACGCGCTCCGGATCATTCCGATCCGGCCGCCAAGGACCGGGTTCTGGCACGGCGTCGCCGGGCGCGTGATGCGTCACGCCGGCCTCGTGTTCGTCGCCGTGATGCTGCTGCTGGCCGCCCTCGGCCTGCCGTTCCTGCGGGCCGAGTTCGGCGCGCCGGATGCCTCCATCCTCCCGATCGACGTCCAGTCGCGTCAAGGGTTTGACCGCTTGCGGACGGCCTACGGCGAGGGCGAGATCGCCCCGATCCTGATCGCCGTAACCGCGCCGGACACCCTGTTCACGTCGGAGCGGCTGACCGCGCTCCACGAGTTCGTCACCCGCATCAGGGCGGATGATCGTGTCGAGCGCGTTGACGGCATCATGAGCCTCGACCCACGGTTGACGCTCGACCAGCACCTCCTCATCTTCAGCGACCCGACCCGGATCGCGGATTCCTACGCCCGCGGCCTGGCGGCCGAGACGACGCGCGAGCGGTTCACGCTGGTGCG
>JALYGH010000423.1 GCA_030777205.1 Chloroflexota bacterium | reverse complement strand
TCAGCCCCGTCGCTCCCGCCGCCTGATCCCTCGGGTACAGAAGTAGGCCACACCCCGGCCGAGATGCCGGGCATGGCTGCCGTCCGTACCTTCCAGGCGTGCTGACGGGAGTGCGAGGTGCGCGAATATCGGCGGGCGCCATTTGACATTCCCAACCCGTGGCGTCAACGATTACCGTCGTGACCCTTCCGCCAAGTAGCATCCCGCCCTATCCGAAGACCGGCCGCCAGGCCGAGTTCATGGCGCTGGCCGACCAACTGGCCGCCGCCGCCGCCGAGCGGGCGCCCGGGTACGACCGAGAGAACGCCTTCCCCTTCGAGACGTTCCGCGAGCTGGCCGATACCGGCTACCTCGCTCTGACCGTCCCCGAGGAGTACGGCGGGCGCGGGGCCAACCCGCTGGAGCTGGCCCTGGCCCAGGAGCGACTCGCGCGCGGCGACGGCTCGGTCGCGCTCGGCGCGACGATGCACCTCGGGCTGATCGCGCGATTGGCCACGACGCGCACCTGGCCGGAAGCGCTGTTCGCGAGCCTCTGCCGCGAGGTGGTCGAGACGGGCGCGCTGATCAACTCCGCCGCCAGCGAGCCGGATCTCGGCAGCCCGAGCCGCGGCGGCCTGCCCTCCACGACGGCCACACGCACCCGCGGCGGCTGGCGAATCACCGGCCACAAGAGCTGGGCGAGCCTGGCGCCGGCCCTGCGCTACGCCACCGTGATGGCCACCATCGAGACGGACGACGGACCGCGCCGGACGAACTTCCTCGTGCCGATGGCGTCGCCCGGCGTGCGAATCGAGCCCACCTGGGACAACCTGGCGATGCGCTCGACCGGCAGCCACGACATCATCCTCGAGGATGTCCTGGTCCCGGACGAGTACCGACTGCCGGGCGAGGACGCCCCCGGCCAGGGCGACCCGCGCGGCTGGGGCATCCTCTTCGGCGCCGTCTACACCGGCATCGCCGCGGCGGCCCGCGACTTCGCGGTCGACTTCGCGCGTGGGCGGCGGCCGAGCGGCCAGCAGGATGCGTCGATCGCCGAGTACCAGACGGTCCAGCACCGCGTCGCCAAGATCGACATGCTGCTCCTCCAGTCGCGGGCGGTGCTCTACGGGGTGGCCGAGGCCTGGGTCGAGCGTCCGGAGCTCCGAGACGCGCTGGCCTGGCAGATCGCCGCCTCGAAGTACATCGCCACCAACAACGCCATCCGCGTCACCGACCTCGCGCTACGGGTCGTCGGCTCGGCCGGACTGGCCCGCGCCCGGCCTCTCGAACGCTACTTCCGCGACGTTCGGGCCGGTCTGGGGAACCCGCCGATGGATGACATCGCCCTGACCATGATCGGCAAGGCCGCCCTCGGCCTGTAGGCCGGCGGTCCCAAGGAGGAGCCGTGGCAACCGCATCGGACGCCCAGATCAGCGGCCGGGACATCATCGACCAGCTTGCCGGGATTACGCCCGGCTCGCCCCTGGCTCGCGTGCGCGCCCACCGGCCGGACGTCGCGCGCTACGCCCAGAGCAGCTACGAGGCGCTGCTCGAGCCCGAGGACTTGGCCGGCGTGAGCCGCCGCGAGCGCGAGATGGTCGCCCTCCGCGTCGCCTGGCTGACGCCCAGCCCGGTCGTCGCCGCCCGTCACCGCGAGCGGCTGCGCCGGCTCGGCGCGGACGACGCGATCAGGGCCGTCGAGCAGTTCCCGAACGGCGATGCCCTGTCGGAGCGCGAGATGGCCATCCTGTGCCACACCGACCACCTGACCCTCGAGCCCCACGCCGCGACGCCGACCCACATCGTCGAGCTGAAGGCGGCCGGCCTCACCCCCCGCGACATCGTGACGATCGCCCAGCTCATCTCATTCATGACCTTCCAGGTGCGGGTTGTCGTCGCCCTGCGGGCGCTGTCGGAGGACGCATGAGCACCCCCCGCCTGACCTTCACACTTGACGTCCTCGGCTGGCGCCCCTGGGTCGAGACGGTCGACGACGTCGGCATCAGCCCCGAGCAGGAGGCGCTGCTCGAGGAAGTCGTGCCGGCCACAACCGGCCGCCCGTACTACGCCACGCTGGCCCACGATGTCCCGGCCCTGCGCGAGCGCACGAAGCTGTTCAAGGCGATCATGTACGGCGCCGGCGGCGTCCGCCGCGCCGACCGCGAGCTGGCAGCCGTGTCCACCGCCCGGGTCAACGGCTGCGTCTACTGCGCCTCGGTCCACGCCCGCCTGTTCGCCCAGCTCACCAAGGACGTCCCGGCCGTCCAGCGCCTGCTCGACGAGGGCGTCGAGGTCGAGCAGGCCGAGCGCGAGCGCGCCGTGATCGACTACGCCGTCAAGCTCACTCGCGAGCCCGACACGCTGACGGCTGATGACCTCGCCCCGCTGCGCAAGCTCGGGCTGTCGGATGGTGAGATCCTCGACATCAGCCACGCGACCGCGATGTTCGCCTGGGCCAACCGCCTGATGCAGACCCTCGGCGAGCCGGAGCGCCCGGCCGCCGCGCCGGGCTGACCGGCCGAGGCCCCCGCCACTGCGGCGAGGATGCGTCCGAGCGTCGAGGCGAGCGGCCCGGCATGCCGAGCACCGATGAGGCGAGCCTTCGCCACCCGGCCGATCCGCCGTCATTACGACTTCACGACCATCACGAATTGTCCACGTCGGCCCCGATCGGCCCGCGAGGGGGGTTGTATCGGCCGGGCAAACCGCGTACTCTGAGTCCGGCAACCATGACACGGCGCCCGCTCCACGGCGGGCGGATGACGGAGGGACGATGGACAGGCCCCTCGGCACGGCCGATACCCGGACAGAGCCGCCGGCGCACCGGCCCGCTCGTTCGGTTGGTCGATCGCGTCGCATGGCCGCGTTGGTGCTGGTCGGCGTGACGCTCTGCGCGGTGGCGCTCATGATGGGGGCGTCGGGCCCGGCGCGCGCCCAAACCCCGCCGCCGATCGTACCGACCCTGCCGGGCTCGACGTACCAGCCGCTCCCGATATCGCCCACGCCAATCCGGACGCCGCTCGTGGTGCCGACGCTGCGCCCCCCGGCGGGCGAGCCGGCGCCGGTCGTCATCGTGACGCCGACCCCTCCGACAGTCAGGGTCACGCCGGCCGTGCCGGTCGTCGTGGTGACGCCGG
>JALYGH010000422.1 GCA_030777205.1 Chloroflexota bacterium | reverse complement strand
GCTCCGACGACCTGCCCACCCGCCAACTCGCGCTGCTCGTCGAGCGCGTCCCCAAGCCGGCCGATTGGGACCCGAAGGCGTTCGAGCGGACGCCGCGGGCGCGGGCGTTCGACGTCTCGCGTGCGCTCCTGCCGCTCGCCACGATCACCAGCCTGGGCCAGGTCGTGAGCGCCCGTGTGCTCGAGCGCCAGATCAGTCGACTGCTCTCCGATCCGCTCCCCGAGATGCGGCGGACTGGAACCGGCCGCCCAGCCGGGTCGGAACGGGCACGCCGAGGACGTCCGCGCCGCGCCCACGCTCGTCAAGTACACCGCGCCGAGCGCGTACGCCATCAAGACGCGCGAGGAGCTGACCCGGCTGGCGGCGGAGCTGCTCGCCCGGGTCCGCGCGCCGGACCGCGCCCGCGCCGTCGAGCCGGTCGACGACGAGTCGCCGACGGACGAGAGCGTCGCCACGCTCCTCTACCGCCATGACCCGGCCGGGCACAGCTACCGCCAGGTCCAGGCCGCGGTCCGGACCATGTCCGACGAGCTGAAGCGAGATATCCTGGAGGCCGCCGTCCGGCACCGCGGTCGGCACGACGAGCTGCCGCGCGAGCTGCAGTCGGGGTACGCCTTCAAGTTCGACATCTTGATCGACTTCGGCTCGTTCCGCGACCTCCACCGGCACCGCCGTTGCGTCCAGATCGTGCAGGAGCCGACGCCCGAACACGGCGTCGAGCCGGCGGCCGAGGTGTTCCCGCGCGCCTTCGGCGAGGAGATCGCGGCGGCGGCGCTCGACGCCGGCCTCGGAGCGGCGTACGACGAGGCCCTCGCGGCCGGGCTCGCCGCCGCCCGGGAGCTGACGAACGGCGCCCCCCTGGCCGGAGCGTACCTCCTCCCGCTGGCCACCCGTACGCGAGCCCTCTTCAAAATGGATGCTGCCCAGGCCGCGTACATCTCGGAGCTGCGGACGACGCCGTCCGGCCACTTCTCGTATCGGCGGGTCGCCTGGGAGATGTACCGCGCGTTCGCCGAGCGCGTGCCGGAGCTGGCCGCCCTGGCCCGTCCCACCGACCCGGCGGGCGTCTTCGACCTCCTCCAGCGCTGAAAGCTCCCACCCATCTCGCGTCGCCAGTTGCCGCTACAATCCGGGGAGAAAGCGCGGGAGCCCAGGAACCGAGCCGCGGGAGGAGAGCATGGCCGTCGAGCGTCGATTGATGACGGCCGACGAACTGTTCCGGCTGCCGGACGATGGCATGCGCCACGAGCTCGTCCGGGGGTAGCTGCAAACGATGGCGCCACCCGGGGGAGAACACGGTGATATCGCGAGTATTCTCGATGGATCGCTGGGCGCCCACGTTCGACGTCAGCGTCTCGGCCGAGTCTTCGTCGATACGGGCTTCCTGCTCGCCACCGATCCCGACACGGTGCGCGCCCCCAATGTTGCCTTCGTCCGTCGCGAGCCACCCGAGGCGGCAACTCGCATCCGCGACTACATCCCCGGTGCGCCGGACCTCGCCATCGAGGTCATCTCGCCGAACGACCTCTATACGGAAGTCGCCGAGAAGGTGGCCGAGTACCTGGAACACGGCGCTCGTCTGGTGCTCGTCGTCAATCCGCGACGGCCTAATGTCGCGGTCCACCGCCCCGACCAGCCAGTGCGCGTCCTGACCGTCGATGATGTGATCGACGGCGAGGATGTTGTCCCCGGTTGGTCACTGCCTGTGCGCGAGCTCTTCGACGAGTCCTGAGCAGGTCGCTCGGGCGGCAAGCCGTCCCCCGCTATGCGCGGCCTTCGGCGAGACCGCCGTGGCCGCGGCCGATCAGAGCGGCGCGCACGGGTAGTGACGTAGCGATGGCAGCTCCCTATCAAACGGCCTTGCGCAAGCGGGGGTTCGCAATCTCGTCGAGCCCCACCGACACGAGGAACAGGCCGACGAAGAGGATGAATAGGATGACGATCGGAGGCGCCCACCACCACCACCAGCCATTGATCAGCGCCGCGTTGAACAGCACCCAGTAGACCGTCATCCCGAGGGTCGGCGCGTCGATCGGGCCCAGGCCGAGCGCCTCCAGGCCGATCGAGGCTAGGATCGCCGACGAGATGCTGTTGACCAGGGCGGCGGCCAGGTACGGGAAGAGGTTCGGCAGCATCTCCTTGACGATGATCTCCGGCCCACTCATGCCCGACAGCTTCGCCACCTGGACCCAAGAGCGCTCACGCATCGTCAGGACCTGGGCGCGGATCGTCCGGGCCGGCCAGAGCCAGGCCAGGCTGGCGACGACCAAGGCCATGATCTCCACCGAGAGCGCCTGGCGCACGGTGATCGCGACGATGATCAGCACCAGCAGCCCGGGGACCGTCAGGCCGACGTCGACGATGCCGCGGATGACAGTGTCGATCCAGCCACCGTAGTAGGCTGCCACGAACGCCAGCACCGTGCCGATCCCGACGCCCAGGAAACCGGCGATCAAGCCGATCCGCAGGGTCATCGGCGTGCCGGCGATCATCACCGCGAACAGGTCACGGCCCTGCTTGTCGCTGCCGAACGGTAGATCCCATGACGGCGGTTGGAGGGCCCGGACCGAGAGCGGGCGGTAGCGATCCGCCTCCCAGAGCAGCGTGCCGATCGCCGAGAACAGCAACAGCCCGACGATCATCACCGTCCCGACGATCAGGCTGGGGTTGCGACGAAAGTAGCGAACGACGGCGACCCCGCGCTCCCGCTTCGTATCTGCCGGCCGGGCCGCGGCCTCACTCGGGCCGGGATGGACGTCGGCGCCCGGGCTCACCACCGCCGGCTCGGCGCCGACGACTTCGTGGACGAAGCTCATCTCAGGCTCTCCGGTAGGTGATGCGCGGGTCTAGGAGCGGGTAGATCAGGTCCAGGATCAGCGTCGCCAGCCCGAGGGTCACGATCAGCGCGAAGATCATCCCCTGGAGCAAGAACCAGTCGGACTGGCGGATCGCGGTGTACAGGACCGTCCCGATGCCCGGGTAGCCGAACACGACCTCGACCAGGACCGCGCCGGAAACGACGTGCCCGAGCGCGAGCGCCAGCGAGGTCACCTGGGGGAGCATCGTGTTACGGATCACGTAGCGCATGAAGATCGTGCTGCCCTTGAGCCCCTTGGCGTCGGCGAAGGTGATGAAGTCCTCACCCTGGACCGTGACGACCATCGCCCGCATCGTCAGCGCCCAGCCGCCGACCGCCGCCAGGACGATCGACAGCGCCGGCAGGACCGCATGGGCCAGCACGTCCCCCCAGAACGCCAGGCTGTAGACGTCGGGGAACGTCCCGGCCGTGTAGCCGCCGATGTTCGGAAGCACCCGGAAGCGGAACGTGAAGAAGTACATCAGCACGAGCCCGAGCAGGTAGTACGGGATCGCGTGCAGCGCCAGGAGCGGCGGCAGGATGTACTTCAGGAACGCCGGCGAGCGCGGCCAGCCCATGAAGGCCCCGAGGAGGGTGCCGAGGACGAACGAGAAGAGGGTGGTCAGCCCGAGCAGGCCAATCGTCCAGGGCAACGCCTCGGCCATCATCTCGACGACCGTCCGCGGGTAGTTGGCGATCGAGTAGTTGAAGTCGAGCCGGGCGACATCGCCCAGGTAGCGGAAGTACTGGACGTAGAGGGGCTGGTCCAGGCCGAAGCGCTGCTCGTACTCGGCCACCATTTCGTTCATGCCGGAGTGGACGTAGCCGCCGACGAGGGCCTGCTCGAGGAGCCGCTCGCGGACCGGGTTCTGCCCCGACAGGCGAGGGATGAAGAAGTTGAGGGTCGCCGCCAGCCAGGTGATCAGCAGGAAAAAGCCGACCCGCTTCAGCACGTAGTCGATGCGCATGGCTGCTCCAGTAGGCAGTAGGCAGTAGG
>JALYGH010000421.1 GCA_030777205.1 Chloroflexota bacterium | reverse complement strand
GTGCGGGCCAGTCGAGAGATGCGCCGGGGGTTCGGGCTGGACCGGATGGAGCCGGCGTCGGCCGTGCGCACCTGGTTCGAGGACCTCTTCGGGCGCTACCGCTTCAGCGAGCCCGCCGTCCGCTTCTTCCGCACCCTGCGCCTCGAGGCCGGCGACCTCTCCCGGGAATGGGGTGGCGGCTTCTGGTGGGCCGAGCGGCGGCTCGTCCAGGTGCGCGGCGCCCAGGACGAGGCGGCCATCCACGAGCTGGCCCACGCCTTCTGGCACGACGCCCGCCAGCGCGACGGCAATGCCCGGGCGATGATCGACGCCGTCGTCCGGCTCGCCGACGAGCCGGACCCCCACTACGCTCACGCCCGCGGGCTCGCCCACGGCTACGTCCACGGCATCCCGACCCAGCCCGACCCGAACAGCCCGACCGGCTACTGGCGCGGTATGCTCGTCGAGGAGAACGACTGGGAGATGTTCGCCGGGCTGGCGAGCGGCGTGATGGGCGACATGCGACTCTTGCCGCCGTACGTGCGGCGCTTCTACGTCGGGCTGTTCGCCGGCGCCGAGGACCCGGCGTGAGCACGCCCCCGCGGGACCCGGTCCGGATCCGCCTCGGCTCGCGGCGCGAACGGATCGGGCTCGTCGTGGGCGCCCTGCTGATCCTCGGCGCGGCGCTGCCGCTGTTCCTGCTGGTGCGGCCGAGCGTCGCCCGCGCTCAGATCCAGGTGATCGCCCACCGCGGCGCCTCGGCGTACGCGCCGGAGAACACGCTCGCTGCCTTCCGCCTCGCGATCGAGCAGCGGGCGGACTGGCTCGAGCTCGACGTCCAGCAGACCGGCGACGGCCACCTGGTCGTCTTCCACGATCTCCGCGTCGACGACCGGACTGACGGCCGCGGGCCGCTCCGCGACCTGACGCTCGAGCAGGTCCGGGCCCTCGACGCCGGCTCGAGCTTCGGCGCCGAGTTCGCCGGCGAACCCATCCCGACGTTCGAGGAGGTCGTCGCCCTCGCCCGCGCGCACGACGTCAAGCTCTTCCCGGAGTTGAAGAACCCGAACCAGTACTCCGGTATCGAGGAGCGCCTGGCCGGCGTGTTGCGCGCCTACGACTACGAGGATCGGACGATCGTCCAGTCGTTCAGCGCCGACTCGCTCCAGCGCCTGCGCGGCGTGAACCCCCGCCTCCGGCTCGGCCTGCTCTACAGCGCCCAGCAGCCGCCCAAGGGCGATCCGCCGCCCTGGGCGTTCGTGCTCGGGCCGGAGTGGCCGATCGTCGCGAACGACCGCGCCCTCGTGCGCGACGCGCACGCGGCCGGGCGCCAGGTCGTCGTTTGGACGCTCGACAACCCGGGCCAGATCCGCCAGGCGATCGACGCCCGCGTGGACGGGATCATCACGAATCGGCCGGACCTCGCGCGGGCCATGCTGGATGGGCGGTAGACCGGCGTCGTGGCCGCCGCGCGCCATATAGCATTGAAATGCAATGGTAACGCTCCGGCAACTCTCGCGGGCTGTTTATGCTTCCGCGCCCTGCCAAAGCTGGGCGTATAATCCCGCGCTCTCGCCCGACGGCGAGGATACGCGGCGCAACCGACGCCGCCGGCAGACGTTTTACGTCACGTCTGGAGTCTCACACCCGCAGGAGGTCTTGGTTTGAGGAAACTGTTCTCGCTCGTCGCGCTGTTCGCCCTGGCGCTGGGACTGGTGCCGTCCAGTGGCACGGTCCAGGCCCAGGCGGGTGGACCCGAGTATGGTGCCGCCGCGTTCATGCTTGGTCACCCGGAGACGACCGATATCCAGTTGCAGCGGATGACGGAGGCCGGTCTGAGCTGGGTCAGGGTCGACATCCCATGGCGCAGCATCGAGGCGAGCTGCCAGGACTGCTTCGACTGGACCGATCTTGATCGCGTCGTCGCCGCCACGAACGCGACCGGCATCAGGATCATGGCCAGCGTCCACCGCTCACCTGCGTGGTCGCGCCAGGTGCCGGTCGAAAACGGCCCGCCCGACGCGATGTCGGATTACGCGGATTTCCTCCGGGCGGTCGCCGAGCGCTACTACGCGGGCTCGCCGTTCGGGACGATCCACGCGATCCAGGTCTGGAACGAGCCGAACCTGTCGCGCGAATGGGGCAACGCAGTCATAGACCGCGAGCAGGCCAGCCAGTACATGTACATGCTCAAGGAGAGCTACAAGGCGATCAAGGCGGTCGACCCGTCCAAGACCGTCGTGAGTGCCGGGCTCTCGCCGACCGGCACCAACGACGGCACCGCCCAGCCCGACGACGTGTATTTGAGCTGGCTGTACGACTCCGGCCTGGCCCAGTACTCCGATGCTATCGGGATGCACGCCCCAGGCTTCGGCTCGCCACCGGAGGCGGAGCCGCTCTCCAACCCGGCCTTCCCACATCCGTCGTTCTACTTCCGTCGGATTGAGCAGCTTCGCGACATCATGGTGCTGAACGGCGACGCCGGCAAGCGGGCCTGGATCAACGAGTTCGGCTGGACGACCGACCAGGTCAACCCGCAGTACTCCTGGTACGCCGTGACGCCGGAGCAGCAGGCTGAGTACATAGTACGCGCGTACAGGTACGCCGCAACGAACTGGTCGGGCTGGGTCGGCCCAATGTTCGTCTGGAACATCGCGGATCCGACCTGGACGCCCGAGTACGAGCACTATTGGTGGAGCATCACTGAGCCAGACGGGACCCCGCGGCCGGCCTACCTGGCCCTCCAAGCGGCCCGCACGGATGGCACCCTACCCTAACGTTTCGCCCCGTTTCGTAGCGCGAGGGCCCCGGCTACCCGGGGCCCTCGTCGTTTCGGTCGAATTCGGCGGACCGCTCCGTATACTTGGCGCATGATGCACGCACACCCGTTCGGCCTGTCGACCGCCTGGAACGGCGCGCGCCACCAGGCGGCGGCCGATCTCCTCGATGAGCACCAGCGCCTTGGATTCCGCCGACTCGAGCCGTACTGCCACTGGACGCTCGAGCAGCTCGACGAGCTGGCGCGCGAGGCCCGTGCTCGCGACATGGATATCACCAGCCTCCACGGCCCGTGCCCGGTGCCGTCCGAGCCGAACGGGGCGCGGGGCCGCTGGGGCGACTGGCTCGCCAGCACGTACGAGCCCGACCGTGCCTACGCCGTCGACGTCATGAAGCGGACCGTCGACGCGGCGGCCGAGGTGGGCG
>JALYGH010000420.1 GCA_030777205.1 Chloroflexota bacterium | reverse complement strand
GCGCAGCCGCGCCCACTCGACGTCACTCAGCTCGTGTCGCCGTCGCATACCCCACCTCACAGCGCACGCGAACTGTCGACACAATTATCGCTCACCCACCTCAGCGATTGAAGACAGGCCCTAGGATTTGTCGGGGCTTTCATCGAAGCCTCACGATCCGGCCGGGCGGCACGCTATCCTGGGAGCGGGCGACCTGGGCACGCTCGTTGCACCGACGACCTCGGCCCGTGCTGCACCGAGCCGGGTCGGCAACTGCAGGACGGGCGAGGTGGAGGGCGAGGACGGGCATGGACGCCGCGCGCATCGAGCTGAGCGGGGCCACCGACGTCGGGCGCCGCCGCGAGCAGAACGAGGACGCCTGGACGGCCTTCACGGCCGGGCCGGGTGGTGCCTGGCAGGTGGCCATCGTCGCCGACGGCATGGGCGGCCACAGCGCCGGCGAGGTCGCCAGCGCGCTCGCCGTTGACGTCATCACGCGCGAGCTAAGCGGCATCGGCGGCGCCGAGACTCCCGCCGACCCGTCAACGGTCGCCGACGCGACGACGTCCATCGACCCGTCCGGGGCGCTCGCGGCGGCGATCGAGCGCGCGAACCGGGCCATCTGGGAGGAGGCCCGGCGAGACTGGTCCAGGTCCGGCATGGGCACGACGGTCGTCGGCGCAATCCTCGTCGGCGCGCGGGCCTACCTGGCGAACGTCGGCGACAGCCCGACAATCCTCGTCCGCGACGGCGAATCCCGCCAGGTGACGCGCGACCACGGCTGGGTCGCCGAGCAGGTCGAGGCGGGGCTGATCGACCCCCAGGACGCGCCGTACCACCCGTACCGCAACGTCCTCACCCGCAGCCTGGGCACCGACCCGAGCGTCGCCGTCGAGGTGTACGAGCCGCTCGACCTGCTGCCCGGCGACCAGGTCGTCCTCTGCTCGGATGGGCTGACGGCGCACGTCGCGGTGGAGGAGGTCGGCCCGGTCGTCGCCGACGCCGACCCGGAGGCCGCCGCGCGCCGGCTGATCGACCTGGCGAACGAGCGCGGCGGTCAGGACAACATCACCGTCGTCGTCGCCCGCGTGGCGGGCGCACCGGGCTGACGGTCGGATATCGATCCGTCAATGTGCTCACGGATCCGCTGTCGAAGTGACGATGCATCCGTCCGCCTGCCGACCATGACCCGGCCTCGGCTGATCTGCATCGCGGCTGAGACCGGAGGGGTAGGGGCCCCCTACCCGCTCCGCAGCGTGGGGTCGAGGACGTCGCGGACCCAGTCGCCGCCGCGGCTGATGGCGAGCGTGGTCAGCATGATCGCCAGGCCCGGGAACGTGCTCAGCCACCAGGCCGTATCAAGGTATTGCCGCCCCTGGCCGAGCATCCCGCCCCAGCTCGGGCTGGGCGGCTGGACCCCGAGCCCGAGGAACGAGAGCGTCGACTCGAGGATGATCAGCCGGGCGAGGTCGAGCGTCGCGAGGACGACGATCGGCGACAGGATGTTCGGCAGGATGTGCCGGAACAGGATGCGGGCGTCACGGCCGCCGAGCGCCCGCACCGACTGGACGAACTCGCGCTCCTTGAGCGTCAGGACGATGCCGCGGCAGACGCGCGCGTAGGTCATCCAGCCGCTGATGCCGACGATGATGATCAATTTCCAGGGGATCGCGCCGGAGGGGTCCGGGCCGAGCACGGCGATGATCGCGATGGCCAGCAGGATGAACGGGAAGGCGAGCTGCATGTCGGCGAAGAGCATGATGACCTCGTCGACCGCGCCGGCGAAGTAGCCGGCCAGCATCCCGAGCAGGCTGCCGATCAGGGCACCGATCAGGACGCCCAGCAGCCCGACCGCCAGCGAGATCCGGGCGCCGTAGAGCAGCCGACTCAGGATGTCGCGGCCGAACTCGTCGGTCCCGAGGATGTACCCGGGCTGCGCCTCCTCGCCCAGCCAGACCGGCGGGGCCAGCCGCTTGAGGAGCGACTGCTCGAAGGGGTCCTTCGGCGCCAGGAGCGGGGCGAACAGCGCCGCCAGGCACATCAGGACCAGAATGAGCCCGCACAGCCAGACGACGGGCGGGACGCGCCGCAGGTGATAACCGGGCTTGCGGCGCCGGCGGTCCTCGGCGGCGGGGGCGGCGGAGGCGGCCGGCGCTCCCCGGATTCGCTCGACTCGTTCTGCCACGGATGCCCCCGTCAGTGGCGAGGGGTGAGAGGTGAGGGAGCCGTACTCACCATGCTTCGCTCACCTCTCGCCTAGCTGTAGCGGATGCGCGGGTCGAGCCAGCCGTACGCGAGGTCGACCAGCAGGTTGACGAACACGAATGCGATCGCGACCAGCAAGACGGCCGACTGGACCACCGGGTAGTCGCGGTTGAAGATCGACTGGATCGCCAGGCGGCCGATGCCGGGCCAGGCGAACACCGTCTCGGTGACGACGGCACCGCCGAGCAGCGTCCCGAACTGGAGCCCCACGATCGTGATGATCGGGATCGCCGCGTTCTTCAGGTTATGGCGCAGCAGCACCGTAACTTCGTTGAGTCCTTTCGCGCGGGCGGTCCGGATGAAGTCCTGGCGCATCGTCTCGAGGACGGCCGAGCGGGTCAGGCGGGCGATGCTGGCCATTGCGAACGCGCCGAGGGTGACGGCCGGCAGGATGGTGTGCTTCAGCATCAGCGGCCAGTCGGCGGGGTCGCTCCACTCGCCCTGCCCACGCCCGGAGATCGGGAACCAGCCGAGCTGGAGCCCCAGCACGAGGATCAGCATGATGCCAATGTAGAACGTGGGCGCGGATTGGCCGACCAGGGCCAGGCCCATCGCCAGGTTGTCCCAGAGCGAGTTCCGCTTCGCGGCCGAGATGAGCCCGGCCGGTACGGCCACCACCATCGCCAGGACAAACGCGACGAGCGCCAGCTCGATCGTGGCCGGCAGGCGCTCGGCGGCGATCTGGATGGCCGGCTGGCGCATGTGGATCGAGCGGCCGAGGTCGCCCTGGAGGACGTTCCCGAGGAATACGAGGTACTGGACGTAGATCGGCCGGTCGAGGCCGAGCTGGGCGCGTACGCGCTCCAGCTCGGCGGTCGGCGCGTCGGGCGGGAGCAGCAGGGGCACCGGGTCGCCGGAGAGGCGCATCACGATGAAGACGATCGTGACGATCCCCCAGAGGGCGAGGAGCGCTCGAATCAGCCGACGCAGGAGGAAGTGGTACATCGTGGACGTCCAGCTTGACGAACGATGATGAATCCGACGATCGGCGGGGGCGGCGGTCGAC
>JALYGH010000419.1 GCA_030777205.1 Chloroflexota bacterium | reverse complement strand
CTCGTAGATCCAGGGGTCGGTCGCGCGCGCCCAGGATGTGTGCTCGGCATCCAAGAACCAGAGGGCGACCTCGCGCTTGCCCGTCTCCGGGGCGTCCGAGGCGTGCACCAGGTTGCGGCCCACTTCGGGGCGAAGTCGCCCCGGATCGTGCCGGCCTCCGCCTCCCAGGCCTTCGTCGCGCCGACCGTCTTCCGGACGGCCGCCACCGCGTTCGGGCCCTCCAGCACCATCGCCACGACCGGCCCGGAGGTGATGTAACGGATCAGTCCCGCGTAGAACGGCTTGCCCTCGTGCTCGGCGTAGTGATTCTGAGCCAGTTCGGCCGGCACCTGCATCAGCTTCATGCCGACGATCTTGAGGCCGCGGGCCTCGAATCGGGTGAGGATCGGACCGACCAGCCCGCGCTGGACGCCGTCCGGCTTGATCAAGACGAGTGTTCGTTCCATGCCGGTGACCATAGCCAAGCGCCACCAGGAGTCGCAACCACCGTCTGGTGCACGGCTGCCCCGCGGGCTTCTGCAAGCCTGAGAGGCTGGAGGGAAGTAGGGTCGGGGAGGCGTCGCTTCCTCCCACCCCGCCCCGACTCCCCCGGACAAGACTGACGGGCACCCCCGCCGTCCGCCGTCGATTGCGTGGCGGGAGCCGAGGTGGCCGAAAGGCTTGGGGCTGTTGCGGCTCAGTCGAAGCAGCGTACCAGTACGTCGTCAGTCGGGCTCGGTCGCGCCGCCCCGGGCTGATCGGCCCGTTCGGCGCCAGCAAGCCGAACCTGACCGCGAGGTCGCACACGGCGTGCCAGGGGGGAGCCGCTCCCAGGGCGAATAGGTCGATTAGCGGGGATGCGCTATCCCGCGCACGGCCCACGCCCGAGCCTTCATGGCTATCGAGCCGTCATCGCCGGCCTGGAGGTCCGCGCGAAGGCGCTCGCGCAGCGCCATGCGCCGTTGCTCATCCAGCGGCGCCACGTAGCTCGGTGCCGGGCCTTGCCCGCCGAGGAACGGGGTCCAGTAATCGTCGAAGTCGCGGAAGACCGTCGGCACGTCGATGGGACGCACCCTGACGCTCCCCAGGCCGCCATCCGACCAGAGCCGTTCGAGGGGCTCCGGCCGGCAGATCGGGAAGCGGCGCCCTTCGTCGAGATCGCGGGCGGCCGGGTCGAGCGCCGCCGCCGCGTCCCAGAAGCGACGCATGACCTGCATCTCGCCGGCGTAGTCCCAGACGTACGCCGCGACCGTGCCGCCCGGTCGCACCACCCGGACCATTTCGGCCACGCCCCGCGTCGGGCTCGGGAGGAAGTTCAACACCAGTCCGCTCACCACGGCGTCGAAGGCATCATCCTCGAATGGCAGCGCCTGCGCGTCCCCCACGCCAAACCTGGCCCGCGCATCCTTGAGGTGCTGTCGGGCGTGGGCGATGAAGCCGGCGGATGGGTCGAGCCCGACGACCTCGGCGGGGCTCGCCTCGCGCAGGATCGCCTCGCTCAGCGCGCCGGTCCCGCAGTCGACGTCCAACCACCGCCCACCGCCCGGCACACCGAGCCAGGCCAGGAACTCGCGGACAACCAGCCTGCTCCAGCGGCCGACGTACGCCTCGTACGGAGAACCGCTCGCCCAGATCGTCACCGCACACCCCCCGCGCCGGCCAGTACAGCCTTTCAGCGAGCAGGACGGAGCATGTAGCGCAGCTCCGGGCTCGGGATCGACTGGATGTCGACGTTCAGGCAGGCCGGCACGCCGGCCGCGAAGGCTCGCTCCAGCGCCCCCCGCAGCTCGTTCGGAGCGGAGACCCGCTCCCCGTAGCCGCCAAGCACGGCGGCGATCTGCTCGTACGGGCGGTCGACCAGGTCCGTCTCGACCACCCGCCCGTAGGCATGCTCCTGCTGGTGCTTGATCATCCCCCAGGCGCGGTCGTTGCCGATCACCACGACCAGCGGCGCCCCATAGCGGGCGGCCGTCTCCAGCTCCATCGCGGCGTAGCCGAAGCCACCGTCCCCGACCAGTACCAGCACCTGGCGCTCCGGGTGGGCCAGCTTGGCCGCCACGCCGTAGGGGATCTCGGCGCCGAGCGCGCCGGCCTGGCCGCTGCGCAAGTATGTGCCCGGCACGTAGGGCTCGAAGTAGTGCTCGCCCCAGAAGTCGATGTCGCCGCTGCCGACGATCAGGATCGCGTCGCGCTCGACGACCTCGCGGATCTCCTTCAGCAGCCGCAGCGGGTGGAGCGGGGCGGCATCCGACGCTTCGTGCGGCGCCCGCTCGGCGAGGACACGGTCGCGCTCGTCGCAGAGCCGGGTGACCCAGGTTGCCCGGCAGGCGTGGCGCTGCGCGTCGAAGCGGTGGGCGCCGTGGTGCTGGCCGGCCAGCGCCTCGCGGAGCTGGATCAGCGCCTGCCGCGCGTCGGCGACGATGCCGACATCGATCGGCCGGTTGCGGCCGATCTCCTCCGCCTCGATGTCGACCTGGATCGCCCGGGCGGCGTTGCAGACCGGCGGCCGGCCGAACCCGAGCATCGAGTCGAAGCGCCCGCCGACCATCAGCACCAGGTCGCACTCGGCCAGGGCGCGGGCGAAGACGTCGTTGACCGAGACGGCGGCGATCCCGAAGCAGAGCGGGTGGTCGGCCGGCACGCTGCCGCGCCCGATTCGTCCGGTGAAGACCGGCGCCCCGGCCGCCTCGACTAGCGCCGTCAGCTCGGCGGACGCCCCGGACCACCAGACGCCGCTGCCGGCGACGATCACCGGTCGCTCGGCCGCCGCCAGCAGCGCGGCGGCCCGCGCGACCTGTTCGGGATCGCCGAGCGGGCGGGCGACAGTGCGCCGGCCTTGCGTGCGGACCACTTGTCCATCCGGCACCGTGCCGCGCAGCACATCGGCCGGCAGCTCGAGGAAGACCGGGCCGGGCCGCCCCGAGCGGGCGTGGTGAAAGGCGGCGCCGACGTATTCCGGGATGCGTCGCGTCTCGTACACCGTCCGCGCCCACTTGGTGATCGGCCGTACCAGTGACAAGTGCTCGTGGGCCTGCGGCGTCCCGAGGTCCCAGATCCCGACCGGCGCCTGGGCGGCCAGCACGACGATCGGGCTGGCCGCCATTTCCGCGGCCAGCAGGCCGGTCATCGTGTTCGTCACGCCCGGCCCGAGGGTCGTGGCGCACACACCCGGCTCGCCGGTGGCACGCGCCCAGCTGTCGGCCATCAGGGCGATGTTGCCGTCGTGGCGGGCGTGGATCAGGCGAATGCCGCGCTCGGCGCTCGCCTCATAGAGCGGGTTCAACGAGCCGCCGCTGACGGTGAAGACGCAGCGGACCCCCTCGGCCGCGAGTGCCTCCGCGAGGAGCTGCCCGCCCTCGACGCTCGCGGCGCTACGTGCACCGACGCCCCTGCTGACCTCGTTGCCCCTGCCGACTCCTTCGCTAGCCGTCATCGCACCGCCTCCTTGCCGCGCGAGCCCTGGACCGACCGATGGTGCCAGGGTAGCACGCGACGCGCTCGGGCCTCCCGCCCGGCTTGCCGGCCAACGAGGGTCTTGGGGTTCGCCCCGCCAGAGATGGCGGCCGCCAGCGCTCGGGCCGCCCACCCGAGGCGAGCCAGCACGCGGCCGGCGCGAGGAGGACATGCGCCTCATGGCGGCGCGCATGGAAAGCGCCAGCCAGGGCTATACTGGTGGTCAGAGCTGGTCGGAGCGACGAGGTGAGCGAGCCCGGATGAGCGACCTGACCCACCTGGACGAGCGCGGCCGCGCGCGGATGGTCGACGTCAGCGCGAAGGCCGACACGGTCCGCGTCGCGACGGCGCTCCGCGAGGTGCATCAATGTTGGTCGGATGGGAGGACGCGACGGTGAACTCGGGAATCAAGTCGTTGGACATTAGCAATGTCCCCGGCCTCATCGAGATCGCCGAAGAGGTTCGGCGGACGCGCGAGCCACGCGTCCTGCGGCGCAACCACGAGGATCTGGCCATCATCCTGCCCGCTGGCGATTCCGCGCCGCGGCGCTCCGCGAGGTCGAGGGAGACGGTCACCGAGCCTTTGCGCAGCTACAGCCTCGAAACGGCCGCGGGTTCGGTCGTGCCTCCGACGCGCACGGCAGATATCGAAGCGATGATTGAAGCGGCGAAGGAAGCGCGCGCGGAGCGGCTGGTGGCCAAGCTCAGCGAGCGATGAGGCACATCGACACCAACGTCGTCCTGCGTTACCTCGTCCAGCCGGTTACTCCCGTTGATCACGCGCGCCACACGGCCGCGAGGGCGTTGTTTCGCCGGATTCAGGGCGGGCAGGAGCACGTCCGAATCACTGAGTCGGTCATCGCCGAGGTGCTGTACGTCCTCTGTTCCCCACGCCAGTACGGCCTTGGCCACGCCAATGCGAGCGCTCGGCTTCGGCCAATCTTGAGCCTGCGCGGTCTGCACATCCCTCACAAGCGGACGTATCTGCGCGCCCTCGAGATCTTCTCGACCTACTCCCATTTGGACTTCGAGGACGCGGTGGTCGTCGCGCACATGGCGCGCGAGGGCGAGGCCGACCTGTACACCTTCGACTCCGACTTCGATCGGATCCCCGGCATCGTGCGCATCGAGCCGTGATGGCCAGGGGGCGCATGAGCGGGGCTATACTGCCGGTCGGAGCGACGAGGTGAGTGAGCCCGGATGAGCGACCTGACCCACCTGGACGAGCGCGGCCGCGCGCGGATGGTCGACGTCAGCGCGAAGGCCGACACCGTCCGCGTAGCGACGGCTCGCGGGCGGGTACTGATGCGGCCGGAGACGCTCGACCTGATCCGGACCGGCGGCGTCAAGAAGGGTGACGTGCTCGCCATCGCCCAGGTTGCGGGGGTGATCGGGGCGAAGCGGACGTCGGACCTGATCCCGCTGTGCCACCCGCTGCCGATCACCGGCGTCGACCTGTCGTTCGAGCTGGACGCGGCGGCGTCGGCGGTCGAAATCACCGCGAGTGCCCGGGTCGTTGGCAAGACCGGCGTGGAGATGGAGGCCCTCGCGGCGGTGTCCGTGGCCGCGCTGACCATCTACGATATGTGCAAGGCGGTCGACAAGGACATGGTCATCGACCAGGTGCGGCTGGTGCACAAGGTCGGGGGCAAGAGCGGCGAGTACCGCCGCGACGAGTCGCAGGCGCGGGAGCGGGACGATGGCTGAGGTCGCGCACGGGCAGGCGTCCGACAACACGATCTCGGTCGGGGTCATCACGGTCAGCGACAAGGCCTCGCGCGGGGAGCGCGAGGACGCGGGCGGGCCGACGATCCGCGAGGTCGCGCTCGGCGCCGGCTTCGTCATCGGCGATACCACGATCGTGCCGGACGAGCGGACCCAGATCGCGGACGAGATCCGCCGAATGGCCGACGAGCGCCGGTACGACCTCGTCTTCACCACCGGTGGGACCGGCCTCTCGCCACGCGACGTGACCCCGCAGGCGACGCTCGAAACGCTCGACTACGAGGTGCCCGGGCTGGCCGAGGCGATGCGCGCGGAGAGCCTGAAGAAGACGCCGGCCGCGATGACGTCGCGGGCGGTGGCCGGGGTGCGCGGCCGGACGCTGGTGGTGAACCTGCCCGGCAGCCCGAAGGGCGTCCGAGAGTGCCTCGAGGTGATCCTGCCGGCCCTCCCGCACGCGGTCAGCGTCATGCGCGGCTCGGTCGGGGACCACCAGCGCCCGCGCGCCGATTGATCCGTCGATGGGGGATGAAGTCCGGCCGCGCTGAGCTGCTGCCGTGCGCGCGAGAAGCCCCGCCGAGGACTGGTACGGCCTCCTGCGGCCCCACCTGGTCGTCCCCCGCACCCTATTGAACCATGCCTTAGCAGGCGGGCTGCCTGGCGACTGGCCGTCCCGTTCCGGCGAGGTAGCGCCCGAGACCGCCGCGCGCCGCGGTGCGTTCAGTCCTCGGCGAGGGAGGCCCGGCGCTCCGCCTCGACGTCTCGCTGCTGGTCGTCCGCCAGCTCGACCACCACCCGGTGGAGCGTGCCCGTGAAGGCGAACGGCGGGCGGTACGCCTCGCTGACCGGCGAGCCGCCGTCGCGACCGCAGTGGAGCGCCGCGGTGGCCGGATTGATCGGCCAGGTGCGGGGCAGCTCGCCGGTCGCGGCCTGTTCGCCGTCGATCGTGAGCGTGCCCTGCCCCCGGAACTGGCCGGTCTTCTCGAACGCGAACGCCAGGCTGTGCCGGCCCGGCCCGATCGGCCGCTCCGACGTCAGGACGTAGCGCTCCTCGCCGAAGTTGTACTCGTGGACGAGGCGGCCATCCTTGAGGAGCAGGACGTAGCCGCCGAAGCGGCCGCCGGCCGCCAGCAGCACCCCCTCGGCGCCGCCGGCCGGGATCTCGACGTCGGCCATGATCGTGTAGGAGCGGTTCGTCACGTTCGGCGTGATCCAGCGCTCGATCCGCGCCATGCCGGGATAGTAGGTGAACGACCGGCGGGGGGCGCGCCGGCCGCCGATCAAGGTGCGCTCGGCGTCGCGGTCGTCGAGCGGGAGCGCGCCGTAGCGGCCGGCCTCGGTCCACCAGCGCTCGACCAGCTCGTGCAGCTTCTCCGGCCGCTCCGTAGCGAGGTCGCGGGCCTCGGCGTAGTCTTCGGCGAGGTGGTACAGCTCCCAGCGGTCGGCCTCGAAGTCGGCGCCGCGGGAGTGGCGCGCGACCGCCTTCCACCCATCGTGCCAGAGCGCCCGGTCCCCTAGCATCTCGTAGTACTGGGTCCGCTTCCGCGGCGGGGCATCCGGCGCGTCGAGCGTGTAGGCCATGCTCGTGCCGTGGATCGGGAGCTGCGGCACGCCGCCCACCTCGGCAGGCGCCTCGATCCCGAGCAGCTCGAGCACCGTCGGCGCGACGTCGACGACGTGATGGTACTGGGTGCGGAGCCCGCCCCGGTCGGTCACCCGAGCCGGCCAGTGGACGATTAGCGGGTCGCGGACCCCGCCGCCGTGGACGTCCTTCTTGTACCACTTGAGCGGCGTGTTGCCGGCCTGGGCCCAGCCGGTCGGGTAGTGCGGGTTCGTCGTCGGGTCGCCGAGCCGGTCGAGCGCGGCCAGCCCGAGCGCCGGCGGCTCCTCGATCCGCGCCGAGTAGCCTTTGTAGACGTTGACGCAGCCGAGTCGGCCGCCCTCGTCGCTGGCGCCGTTGTCTGAGAGCAGCACCAGCAGCGTGTCGTCGAGCCGGCCGAGCTGCTCGAGGAAGGCGACGAGCCGGCCGAGCTGGGAGTCGGTGTGGTCGAGGAAGCCGGCGTACACCTCCATGTGGCGGGCGGCTAGGCGTTGCTCGTCCGGCGTCAACGTCTCCCAGGCCGGCACGTCCGGGTCGCGCGGCGCCAGCTCGGTGCCCGGCGGCACGATCCCCAACTCGATCTGGCGGGCGAGCCACGCCTCCCGCGCGCCGTCCCAACCGTCGTCGTACCGCCCGCGGTACTTCTCGACGAACTCGCGCGGCACCTGATGCGGCCAGTGGGCGGCGCCGAAGGCGACGTAGAGGAAGAACGGCCGCTCGGGCGCGACCGCCTGCTGGTCCCGCACGAAGCCGATCGCCCGGTCGACCAGGTCCTCGCTCAGGTGGTACCCCTCCTCGGGGGTGGCCGGCGGCTCGACGCCATGGTCGTCCTCGTAGAGCTCGGGGTACCACTGATCGGTGTAGCCGCCCGGGAACCCGTACCAGCGGTCGAAGCCGCGCCGGGTCGGCCAGTAGTCGAACGGGCCGGCGGCGGTGGCGTCGCCCAGCGGCATCAAGTGCCACTTGCCGACCGCGAACGTCGAGTAGCCCCGCGGGCCGAGTATCTCGGCCAGCGTCGCCGCCCGCTTCGTCAGGAACCCCTGGTAGCCCGGGAAGCCGACGGCGTACTCCGCGACGGCGCCGACACCGGCCGCGTGGTGGTTGCGGCCGGTCAGCAGGCAGGCCCGCGTCGGCGAGCACATCGCGGTGGTGTGGAAGTTCGTGTAGCGGAGCCCGCCGGCCGCCAGGCGGTCCATCGTCGGCGTCTCGATGTCCGAGCCGTAGCAGCGCAGGTGGGCGAAGCCGACGTCGTCGAGCACGACGAACACGACGTTCGGTGCGCCCTCGGTTGCGCGGACCGGCTCCGGCCACCACGGCGTCGACTCGCGATACGTCCGCCCGATCACCCCGCCGAAGCCCGGCTCGCCCTCGAGCATCTGCCGCTCCATCCGCGTTCGTCTGGATCGCTCGGCGGCAGGATAGCCGTCCGACGTCCCGACCTCCAGTCTGGAAGCCCGGGCTCCCGCCCCGCGTCGCTGCCCGGGCGACCTAGACGGGCCAACGGCGTGACACAATCATGATCCGGTCGTAGTGCTTCGACATGTTGTAGTGCTTCGCCATGTTGAAGATGAGGAGTTGTCATCCCGAGCGCAGCGAGGGATGACAGGGGAGTCTGGATGACAGGGAAGGTGACGGCGCTTCCGTCAGCTTCTCCGTGGCACTGTAGTAGTACAGGGTGGGAGGGACGCCGTGCCGAGGAGTTTCCGACTCGACGCGCACCTGGAGTGACGACTCCAGGAAGTCGCCGAGCGCAGGGCAGTCCCGGTGTCCGCCGTCGTGCGCGAGGCGATCGAGCGCTACTGCACGACGTCCTCGGACACGACCCGGTTGCGATCCTAGCCGACGTGATCGGGGCCGTTGAGAGCGAGGGTGGCCGGACGCGGCGCACCGGCCGGGCGTTCAAGGACGCCCTGGCAGCCCGTCGCGGGCGATGACGCTCGTCGACGCCGGACCGCTCGTCGCCATCATCGTCGGCCGCATCCACGTCGGCCTCGCCTCTGCGATGATAGAGTTGTACTCTTACGCGGTCCACGTCGCCATCGCTGGACGTCGCGGTGCCTCGAATGTTGGGGTGAGCGCGTCGTGCGGTCATTGGCCCTTATAGATCCAGACGGCTCACCGTTCATCCGACGCACCCGGCGATCGAGGGTCACTACACCCGAGATGGTCCCCCAGCCCGGTAACACACGACTCCTGTCCCACACGCGTGTGACAATCAGGCAGTGGGGCAACTCACGACGAGGAACGCGCGATGACCGTTGGGAAAGTACTACCGGACGGACAGCTAGAACTGCCGCGCCACATTCGCGAGGCCGCCGGCCTCGCGCCGGGCGACAAGGTTCGCGTCCAGGTCGTCGGGCCGGGCGTTGTGGAGATCCGAATCCTGCCACGCCTCAGCCTGGATGAGGCACTCGCCCGCTACCGAATTCAGGAGCCGATCGACGAGGCCGCGGAAGATACGCTCGGGAGCGCGCACCCGTGGAGAACGCAGACGCCGAGGGCCAGATCAATACCAGCGTTTTCATCAGTGGGTCATGCCACGGCGCGCCCGCTCGGCGGTCTGCTCCAGCGCCCGGACGCGCTAGCGTAGATCCGACATTTCGGGTGGCCGGCGGCTTCACCCGCCGCGCCGCGGTCGCCGCCCTGCTCGAGGCGCGCATCCCGTTCATCCTCGGCTTCGCCCGCTCGGCCCCGATCCGGGCCCGCCTGGCCGCCCTGAGCGGGCAGCAGTGGCGCTGGCTGCGCGACGGCGGGGCAATCCGCCTGGGCGCGTGCCCCTGGGACCCCCGCCTGCGCCTGGTCCCCCTCGGCGCCCGCTCCCCGGTCGACACTCGCGGCCCCCGGGTCTACGTCAGCAGCCTCCGCTCCTGGGGGTCGCAACGCCTCGCGGCAACCTATCGCCGGCGGTGGCGCGTCGAGCAGGTCATCGAGGAGCTGCTCAACGGCATGGACCTCGACCACCTCGTCGGCACGCGCCTGCACCCCAACCGCGTCGCGATCGGCTTCCGCCTGCTCGCCCGCACTCTCGCCTTCGGCCTCCAGTTCCGCGACGCTGACGCCCGCCCAGCCGCCATCCGCGAGCCGGTCGCGTTCCGCGCCGTCCACGTCGAGGGGCTCGGGACGTTCGTCCAGGATCGCCAGGCGATCCTGCTCACCCGGCTCACCGCAGCCTCCGACCAGGTGCACCATCTCCCCCGGACTCAGCGCACCGTCCGCCTCATCGCCTGACCGTGAATTGTGAGATCTACGCTAGCTGTCTGGCTCGCTGGTCGGCTCAGCACGTCGAGCACGACGCCTCTCATTCGCCTGCCTGAGAATCTCCTGGTCAATCACCGAAGGCGGCATCGGCTCTAGGGTGAGGGTTTGAGCAAAATGTGTTTCCAGGGCATTGTGATCATCAGCGAGCGTATCGGCCCAACTATCCAATCTGTCAATCATCGCCTGGATTGTGTCTAGCAACAGCGGCCAAGCCTCGATAGCGAGTCGCCCTTGGTAATGCTCATAGAATGACCGAAGGTAAGCGATGAGCAGTAGGCTGAGTATGCTGAGGAGCATCGCTATGATTTTCGGCTGATAGCTGCCCCCGTAGAGGATCGCGGCCCCCTCCCGCTGCGTGAGCGGAACGGCTTGGTGCCATTTCGCCTCGGGGTGACATGGGCAATGTCCGAGAGGGAGTCGTAGAGCGGCCTCAATGCTGCCCCTGTCTCGCCAAGCCGCTTGCGCACCTCACCCGGTGTGAACCGCTTGCCTGACATCCATGCTTCGGCCACGTCTTGGGCCTCAAGGAAGAGGATTGCCTGGGCCGTCGATTCAAGGCAATGACGGACCAACTGATGCGCCGGCACCAGCATTCCGCGCTGAATCATCATGAGTGCGGCCATGCTGTCGTTGAAGACTCGCGCGGCGTGGAGTGCGGCACAAGAATCTTGAAGACTTCCCGACCTGAGTTCAGTAGCTAGCCGACGAGTCGCGTTTGGGATCATGCCTAGGAGAATGTATGGCATGTCCCAGTAGTCGCCCAGTTCTGCGTCAAGCCGCTCGCGAAGGCGCTCAGCCTCATCCATAGCGACCCGGAGGCCGTTATCAGGCGAGCGCCGGTGCGGAGGTCGAGCGGGCTGTCCGTGCTCCGTCATTCCATACTCCCTAGCGCAGCAGGGCGCGGTGGCCAGCAGCTTTCGCGTCGGCCGCGCTCGCCACGCACTCTTCCGTCTCGGTCCTGTCATACCATCGGCACTCGGTCGTGCGATAGATCGGTCAGTCGGTCGTTCGGCCTGCCGACCCGCTCGGTTATCCCTCACGGGGTAGACAGGCGGACACGGCTTGGGGTACAAGCGGCGTACCCGCCGGCTCCGAGCAGCGGCCGGAACGCGGAGCGCCCCGCCGGCTGACCGGCGGGGCGCTCGCAATGCTGCCGTTCGTGGTGGGCTGTTGGCCCGAGCGGGAACTTCGTCGCACCACCGCCCAGACCCCACCGTGCCAGAAATCGCGCGCACGCATGCAATGTCAGGGCGCGCTACCTGTCGCAGCGCATGACCGGGCCGGGCCGGCCGATGGGCACGCTTCCATGAGGAGCCCTGCCGTCCTTGGCACGGCCGAGCCCGCCCATACTCCGCCTGACGCTCCGTCTCGTGCGCGTCATCGCCCTCCTCACGGGTAGACGTAGGTATGGCCAGTCATACGTCCTCCCGCGCCGTAACCCCGGCTCGCCCGCCCTGCCACTCGCCGCCGGCGAGCGCATGCGCCGGAACGGGGTGACGACACCTCCCGGCGGCCGTGTTTGCGAGAACGAACCCAATCCCCTCCTGGTAGCGCCAATTTTGGTGCCACCGGAAGCCAACCGGCGACCACAAGAAGCCAACCGGCAACTACGAAAAGCCACGTGGATACCACTCGGAACACGCCAGATACCTCACCGGTACCATCGTGCCGGCGAGTATCACCGTCCACCCCGAGTCTTCTCCTGCGCTTAGGGAAAGCGGGGCCAGGGGGCGGGTGCACCCAGGCCGGGGGTGGGGGCGCACCGGGCTACACTGCCCGCGCGAGGTACGGGAGCATGAAGGGAGCCCGATCACATGACCGAGACGGCGAGCAGAGTCACGATCGTTCGCGATCCTGCCGATGGGGTGGCCGGCTCCGGGCC
>JALYGH010000418.1 GCA_030777205.1 Chloroflexota bacterium | reverse complement strand
GACCAGGCGTGCATCCCGCGGTTCCTTGCCACCCCGCCCACCCCGAGCCCGTCCATCACGTCTGCCAGCGTTGCCAGCCGTTCAGCCACAACTGACTTCGGCAACAGGCCCAAATCGCAAGCTTAGTGTCGAAACCCAGGTTCAGGTCGCTGAGCCCCATCCAGCCTCGGCCGCCGCCCGGGAACAGCCACCCGATCGTCAGCGACTCAGCTCGATCCCTGGTCGGCACTCGTATCGACGTGCCTACCGTGCCCCAACCGAAGCGCAGGTCCAGCCCCCGGCACGCTTCGAGCAACTCACGGAGCGCCTGGCGGTATCGGTCATCACCGATCGCCGCGAGGAAGCGCTCTTCATCGACGGTGGAGGCTCCATCAGGCACTTTGCGCCGTTCCGGCTTGAGGACCGTCCGCGACTCGAACGCCGCCAATCGGTCGGCCAAGAACTTCACGAGCTCGACGGCGTAGAACTGCGCGCCCTGCATCGTGGCATTCAGGTATTCGACGGTCCGCTCGATCGTTGGAGTGAACTGCTGCGCCACGACGACGTAGTGGAAACTCCCATTCCGGAGCTGCTGCACGAGCTGATCACGAAGCCCGGCCGCTTCCTCGTCGGAGAGATCCGGCCAGGTTGCATGTGCCGCCTCCGCCAGCGATGACTTGCCACGCACACGGCGATCCTGGCAGCGCGCGCTACAGAAGTAGCGACTCGCCACGGTACTCTCGAACTCCTCGTATGAGAGTCCCCAGAGGTCCGAGCCGTAGTCGAGCAATTGGGCCAGGGCGTGCCGGAAATCCGAGTTCTGCGGTCCGGTCTTGAATTCCACGACGAGTAACTCACCGCTCTGGGCAAGCCCGACCAGGTCGACGCCGCCGGACGGCAGCGTGGTCTCCCGGCCCACCACCATCACCGGCCCGGTCATCCCGAACTCGTCGATTGGCAGGAGATCCGGGTTGTCCTTGATCAGCTCCTGTAGCTGCGCTTCGTCGTCGGCAAGCACCTCGGTCAGGACCGGACGGGCGCCGTCCTCCCGCATCACGATCATCTTCCGAGCCACTACAGACCTCGCGGACTGCTGATGCAGCCATCATAGGCCGTGCAGCCTGAGGTGACCAGCGTACGACCTCGCCCATGCTACCATCGCCGGCAATCAGGAGAGCCTTGACGACTAGCAACAGGGAGGGCGGCGGATGGCGACGCGCATCACCCGCGAGGACTTGCAGGCGGCGATTCCCAACCTCGAGGGGACGGTGAAGCTGGCCGGCCTCAAGGGGTCGGTCGACGTCGTGC
Organism: Chloroflexota bacterium; assembly: GCA_030777205.1. GTDB lineage: Bacteria > Chloroflexota > UBA6077 > UBA6077 > JACCZL01 > JALYGH01. Next base: position 1,835 of record JALYGH010000418.1, on the reverse strand, counting down.
GCGATCAGCTCGGCGTCCCGCACATCCGAGCCGGGTCCCTCCACGACGGGTTCTTCGCCCAGGGCTTCGTCCACGCCCAGGACCGCCTCTGGCAGATGGAGTACGACCGCCGCCGCGCGGCCGGCCGCTGGGCCGAGTACGTCGGCCCGAGTGGCGTCGACCAGGACGTCCTGATGCGGCGGCTCGGCCTGGTGGCGAGCGCCAAGGCCGACTACGCCGCCGTCAATGCCGAGACGCGGGCGATGCTCGGCGCGTACGCGGCCGGCGTCAACGCCTTCATCGCCGCGACCGACGCCCTGCCGATCGAGTACCGGATCGTCGGCGGCGAGCCGGAGCCGTGGGAGCCGTGGCAGTCGTGCGCCGTCTTCAAGGTCCGCCACGTCCTGATGGGCTCGCTGGGCGCGAAGCTGTGGCGGCTGCGGATGCTCAAGACGCTCGGGCCGGAGTGGATCGAGCACTTGCGGGCCGGCTCCGGCGAGGAGGCGCCGCTGGTCGTGCCGCCCGGCGCCACCTACGTCGATGTCCCGGACGGGATCGACGATTCGGTCAGCCTCGCCGAGCTGGCGCTCGCCCTGGGCGACGTCGACGGCGGCAGCAACAACTGGACCGTCCACGGCAGCCGCACCGCCTCCGGCAAGCCGCTGCTGGCCGGCGACCCGCACCGCGCGCTCGACGTCCCGAACGTCTACTACCAGAACCACCTGGCCTGCCCCGACTTCGACGCGATCGGTTACTCGTTCGTCGGGGTGCCCGGGTTCCCGCACTTCGGCCACACCGCCCATGTAGCCTGGGGCGTGACCCACGCCTTCGCCGACTATCAGGACTTGTTCGTCGAGCGGTTCGCGCCGGGCGATCCGTCCCGCTACCAGTTCGAGGACACGTGGCGCGCGGCCGAGCGTCGCCGTGAGACGATCCAGGTCCGGGGCGCCGCGCCGGTCGAGGTCGACGTCTCGGTCACCCACCACGGCCCGATCGTCGTCGGAGACCCGGCGACCGGGACGGCGCTGGCCCTGCGCTACACCGCCACCGCCGAGCCGAACCACTCCTTCGAGGCGCTGCTGCCAATGCTGCGGGCGCGAACCGTGGCCGAGGTGGACGAGTCGATGCGGCCCTGGGTGGACCCGGCCAACAACTTCGTCATGGCCGACACCGAGGGCACGATCGGCTACCTGACCCGCGGGCAGGTGCCGGTCCGCGCGCCGGCGAACGCCTGGCTGCCGGTCCCCGGCTGGACCGGCGAGCACGAGTGGCAGGGCCTGATCCCGTTCGAGGAGATGCCCCGGGCCCGCGAGCCCCGCCAAGGGGCCATTCCGGGCGCCCCCCAGGGCTTCATCGCGACCGCCAACCAGCGGATCGTCGGTCGCGACTACCCCCACTACATCTCGCTCGACTGGTCGCCGCCGCACCGCGCCCGGCGGGTGAACGCCCGCCTGCGCCCGCTGACGGCAGCCACGCAGGCGGACATGGCGGCCGTCCACGCCGACAAGGTCTCGATCCCGAGCCAGGCGTTCGTGGCGCTCGCCCGGGAGCTGGAACCGCTCGACGACCGCTCGCGCGAGGCACGGGATTGGCTGATCCAGTGGGATGGCACGATGGGGCCGGACGTGCCGGCCGCCGTGATCTACGCCGCCTGGCGCGAGCAGGTGACGGCGCTGATCCTGGGGGGGCCGGTGTTCGCCCCGCTCGTCGCCGGCGCCCGTCGCTTCGAGCCGCTGCCGGCCCAGGCGCAGCCGCTCGCCCAGCGGCTCCGCAACCCGCTCTACAACCTGCTGCTCCGTCACGATCCGGCGGTCCTGCCGCCCGGCGAGACCTGGGCGAGCCTCGGTGCCAAGGCC
>JALYGH010000417.1 GCA_030777205.1 Chloroflexota bacterium | reverse complement strand
ACCCCGTTCTGGCGCCCGCCTCTGGAAGGGACCTGCGCCCGGTCCCAGCCGCCTACCGATCGGTCCCGGCGTTTGCGGTTGCCACCGCTGCTTCGCCGAGGCCGGCCAGGAGGTCGTCGAGCGTGCCGGCGAAGTACGCCACGTTATGGAAGGCGTTCTTCGCCAGCTCGGCCGTCACGGCGCGGGCCTGGGCGGCGTCGGTCCCGAACACGATGATCCGGGTGTTGTGGTCCTCCATCGGCAGCCGCCCGTCGTCCTTCGCCCTGCCGACCTCGGCCAGCGGCACGTTGCGCGCGCCGGCCAGGCTGCCCATCCCGAACTCCTCGGCGCTCCGGGCGTCGATGAAGACGGCGGTCCGGTCGCCGTCGCGGACGTAGCGCACGCCGTCCGGCTCGATCTGCATCACGCCCACCAGCGCCCGCCAGACCGGCGCGCCGAGCTGGTAGCGGCGGACGTCGGCGTAGCCGGCCTCGAGCAGCTCCTCGGCCAGCCGCTTGCTCTTCCCGCAGAACGGCCCGTTGCAGTAGAGGATGATCGGGGTCGCCGTGTCCGGGACGATCCGCCCGATCTCGGCCACATCGGAAACGTACACTGACACCGGCACGCCCGGCTTCGGCGCCACGTTGAGCGCACCCGGGATGTGGCTGACCGCGTACTCCAGGTGCGGCCGGCTGTCGAAGACGACGGCGCTGCCGTCGTCGAGGATGCGCCGCAGCTCCTCGGTGCTCACCTCGGGCGTCTTCTGGTTGGGCTCCATCAGCGTCGCCTGGAAGACGCTCGCCGTCTGCGCCAGGGCCTCGGTCGCGGCCTGCGGCCAGCCGTGACCGACCGTCACGATCGCCGCCGCGATGAGCGCGCACAGGGCGCGAGCGGCCGCCGTGCGGATCCGGCGCTGTGGAGATGTGGAACGCCGTAGTACGTGGATCGATCGCCTTGCCACCTGATGCTCCTTTCGCATTGCCGTCGACCTGAACGTTCGGCCGCTGGCGAGGCTGCCTGTGCCCCGAGACATCGATCGGACCTTCCTCCGCATCGAGATCGTGGACGGGGGGCCCGCCGGGTGTCGGCCTCGAGACTCGGCGCCGGCGTCCGGCGAACCGCCCGACATCAGCCAGGATAGGGCGACAGACGCCGGTTGCCATGCGTGGAGACACCCATTCCGGTCTGACGGGACGCATAGACTCGGACGGCGCAGACGGATCCGTGAGCCGATACCTCCGACCCACGACGCCATCGATCCCGCGGGCCGGCGGCCCGGCCTCGGTCAGGTGGACTCGATCTGGCGGCAGCGCAAGGCGTAGGCGGCGATGGCAGCGCGGGCGGCTTTCCCGCGCACGCCGACCTTCTCGTAGATGTTCTCGATGTGGCGTTCGACGGTACGGACGCTGAGGACCAGTTCCGCGGCGATCTGGCTGTTGGTCAAGCCTTGGGCGATCAGGGCCACGACTTCCTGCTCGCGCGGGGTCAGGCGAAGCCGCCGATCGTCGGGGCGCGATTCATCCGGCACGATCGCGGCCGTGTCCGCCGCGAGCAACGCGTAGTCAGTGGCCCGGTCGAGGGTCATCGCCTGTCCCTCGGCCCACGCCCGGGAGAAGCGCTGCTCGTCCAGAGCGGCTCGGATCGCCGCCATACCCCGCTCGTGGTCGGCGCGCTGCGCGGGGGGCAGCGTCACCGGGACTGCATCCCGCAGGGCCTGGGCCGCGCCGAACAGGCGCGCCGCCCGCTCGGTCCACCCTTGGCTGACGGCGGCGAAGGCCAGCGCCTCGATGCACATGGGGGCGCACTTCTTGTCGCGCAGCTCGTGGGACCGCGCCAGGGAATCCTGGAGCAGCGGGATGGCGCGCGCGAGATCTTCGCGGGCCAGGGCGACCAGCCCGAGCCCGCGCGACGCGGCGCTGATGTTGTGCGCGTTTCCCAGCTCGCGGGCCAGCGCCAGGCACGCGTCGTAGCGCGCCGCGGCTCGCACGTAGTCGCCCTGCTCGTACGCCAGGTCGGCCAGATAAAGGAGCGTGGAATGGATGCGAGCGTTGTTCCCCTGAGCCTGGGCCAACGCCAGGCTTTCTTCGAGATTGGCAGTGGCACGCACATAGTCTCCCTGGGCGTGCCTCACCAGCCCCAGGTACTGCTTCCCCGCGGCGATGGCCAGTTGGTCGCCCAGCTCGCTAGAGAGCGTGAGGCCCTCTTCCAGCAGCGAGACCGCTGCCTTATAGTCGCCCTGGCGCAGCGCCATATACCCCGCCGTGTTGAGCGCCCGGGCTCGCGCCGCCGTCCGGCCGGGCGTCCGTGCGAGCAGTCTCGCCAACCACTCCCGACCTTCGCTCTGAAGGCCGCGGAGCGACCACAGGTGGTGCAGGGCGGCGCCAAGCCTGAGCCCCGCGTCAGCGGCCGGTGGGGTGGGCCGGGCGAGCTCGCCGGGCGGCGCGTCGGCGACCGGAGCGGTCACGCTCCATTCCAGCGCGGTTCGGAAGTTGTCGAGCTCGGCCTCGAGCCGGTCGTACAGGTCCGCCGCGCCCGGGCCGTTCAGCTCGCTCGCCGTCCGCTCCGCCAAGGCGAGGAACCAGTCGCGATGGCGCCCGCGCAGGGCCGGCTCTTCCCCTGACACCCGCAACCGCTCGGCGGCGTACTCTCGGATCGTCTGAAGGAGGCGATACCGTACCTCCCCACGCCATTCCTCGGCGACGACGAGCGACTTCATCAGCAACCGGGCCAGGACGTCGAGGATCTCCGGAGGGCTCAGGAGCCGGGCGCCGGGGAGCGATCCTCCGCCGTCCGTAGTCGGCGACTCCGTGTCGGCACAGACCGCTTCCGCCGCTTCGAGCGTCCAGCCACCCGCGAACACGGCGAGACGGCGCAGCAGGATCTGCTCCGGTTCTTCGAGGAGGTCGTAGCTCCAGTCGACCAGCGCCCGGAGCGTCTGATGCCGGGGCAGGGCCGTCCGGCTCCCGCCGGTAAGCAGGCGGAAGCGGTCGGAGAGCCGCGCCGCGATCTGCTCGGGAGTGAGCATCCCGACCCGGGCCGCCGCCAGCTCGATGGCCAACGGGATGCCGTCAAGCTGCTGGCAGATCTGCGCGATCGCCCGACTGGTCCGGGCGGTCAGGTCGAAGCCGGGCCGGGCGGCCCGCGCTCGCTCGACGAACAGGCGGACGGCCCCGTACCGCGCAAGGAACGCTTCGCCGCTCGGGGAGGAACGGAAGTTTGCGTCCGACGATGGCATCTGCTCCGGATCGGGAGCGATGAGGGCCGGTACCCGCCAGATCGTCTCGCCGCTGATCTCAAGGGCCTGCCGGCTGGTGACCAGGATCCGCAGGCGAGGGCAAGCCTCGAGCAGGGTCTCCACGAGCCCCGCGCACGCCGTCACCAGGTGCTCGCAGTTGTCGAGGAGCAAGAGCAGCTCCCGATCGCGGAAGGAGTCCAGGAGTGCCTCGAGCGGCGAGCGATCCGATGGCGGGCGCATCCCCAACGCCGTCACGACCGCCTGGGCGATCAGAGCCGGGTCGGCCAGAGACGCCAGCTTGACCAGCCAGACGCCGTCCGCGTACGCGTCGACTAGCTCGGCCGTCGTCTCCACCGCGAGCCGCGTCTTGCCGATCCCGCCCGCGCCGGTGAGCGTGAGCAGGCGGGTCGTGGTGAGCAGCCGCTTGACCTCGGCGACCTCCCGCTCCCTCCCAACGAAGCTGGTGCTTTGGATGGGAAGGTTGTTGGGGGAATCGCTGGAAGCCGTGAGAGGCGGGGAGTCGGCGACCAAGACTAGCTGGCCTCCGTCAATCCTTTAGCTACGACCTGCTCCCCCCCGGCGGGGCAAGAACACACCCATGCGCTACTTATACCGCTCGCGCGCGGACGGGCCACGATCCCGCTGTTCTCCGACAGGCTCAGGATGAGCG
>JALYGH010000416.1 GCA_030777205.1 Chloroflexota bacterium | reverse complement strand
GTGTAGACCCGGCTGACGGCCAGCAGGCCACTGAGCGCCCCGAGGAGCGTGGCGACGGTCGGAGCCGTCGGCAGCGCCACCGTTGCCATCGTCGCCGCGCAGGCGACGTGCCGAGAGGGGAACGAGCGGTGCGGCGCGTGCTCGACGAGGGCCGCGACGTCGTCGTGCCGCGCGAACGGGCGCGTCCGTCCCACGGGGCCGCCGATGGCGCCGACGGCCGCGATGGTCAGGCCGAGCGCGGCGGCGATGCGAACGGCCAGACGGCGGCCCGGCTCGCCAGGCCCACCCAGGAACAGGAAGCCGAGCGCGGCGACGTAGACCTTGGCGACGTGGTGGGCAGCGAGGGCCATCAGCCGATCGAGCAGCGGGTACCGACCGACCGCCCCTGCCAGGAGGCGGACGGCGCCGACGTCGAGCGAGTCCACGAGGGCCAGCGGCATCGGCCGAACGGTATGATGTCGCCGGCGCGGGTGTCAAGAACGGACGGAGATCGAGCGCGGAGGGCTGAGCGTGGAGGTGCGGAAGATCGGCGTGGTGGGGTGCGGCCTGATGGGCGCCGGCATCGCCGAAGTGTGCGCCCGCGCCGGCTACGACACCGTCGTCCGCGAGGTGAGCGCCGAGCTACTCGGGCGCGGAATCGAGCGGATCGAGCGGTCGCTCGGCGCGGCGGTCGAGCGCGGCCGGCTGTCGTCTGAGGAGCGGGACGCAGCCCGGGGCCGCCTGCGCGGCGTGACGACCATCGGCGAGCTCGGCGACCGCGACCTGGTCGTCGAGGCGGTGACCGAGAACCTCGACGCCAAGCGCGCCGTGTTCGCCGCCCTCGACGCGGCCTGCCCGGGCCACACGATCCTGGCCAGCAACACGTCCTCGATCCCGATCATCGACCTGGCCGGAGCGACGAGGCGGCCCGACCGGGTGATCGGGATGCACTTCATGAACCCGGTGCCGGTGATGCGCCTGATCGAGCTGGTGCGGGCGATCACGACGAGCGAGGAGACGCTGGCGGCCAGCCGCGCCTTCGGCGAGTCGCTCGGCAAGCGGGTGATCGTCGCCAGGGACCGGGCCGGCTTCATCGTCAACATGCTGCTCGTGCCGTACCTGCTCGAGGCGGTCCGCATGTACGAGGCCGGCTTCGCGACCCGTGAGGACATCGACCTCGGCATGGTCCTGGGCACGAACCACCCGATGGGGCCGCTCACCCTCGCGGATTACATCGGCCTGGACACCGTCTACTACATCGCCACGATCCTCTACGAGGAGCACCACACGCCCCAGTATGCCCCGCCGCCGCTGCTCAAGCAGATGGTGACGGCCGGCTTCCTCGGACGGAAGAGCGGCCGGGGCTTCTACGACTACCAGGCCGGCGAAGCGGGGCCGCGCCCGTGAGCGACATGCCGGTGGACGGCGTCGCGCCGAGCGGCGTCGTCGTCTTCGACTTCGACAACACCCTGGTCCACTCGCGGATCGACTTCCAAGGCATCCGCGGCGCGCTGATCGACCTGCTGCGTCGCTTCGGGAGCCCCGCCGTCGACGAGGAGGGCCTTCGCCGCCTCTCGATCGGCCAGCTCATCGAGGTCGGCGAGGCGCACGACCCGGCGTACGGGCCGGAAGCCTGGCAGATCGTACTGGAGTACGAGCAAGCCGGGATGCTGGCGGCGACGATCGAGCCGGGCACCGGCGAGAGCCTAGGCGCGCTGCGCTCGATCGGCTTTCGGCTGGCGGTCCTCACGAACAACGCCCGCCCGGCGACCCTCGCGGCGCTCGACAAGTTCGCGCTGGGCGACGCGTTCGAGCTGGTGCTGACCCGCGACGAGGTGCCGATGAAGCCGGACCCAGCCGGGGTGCTGCGGGCCCGCGCCGAGCTGGCCGGCGACGGCGTGCGGACGGTGGTGGTTGGGGACTCGTGGCTCGACGGGGCGGCCGCGCTGGGAGCCGGCGTGCCGTTCGTCGCCTTCCAGCCGCGGCCCGGCGTCCTCGAAGGGCGCGGCGTGCCGGTCTGGGCGATCGTCGAGCGGCTCGACCAGCTCCCGACGCTGCTCGCCGGTTCCTGGCCGGTCGTCGAGGCGGGGCTGCCGTCCGGCTGAGCGGTGGTGACCGGCAACGAGGCGCGTGGCGACCGCTACGCCGAGGCACTCCGCTGGCTGCTCGGCTTCGCCGACTGGGAGCGCGGGGTCGGCTGGAACCCGGCAGCCTCGCCCGACGAGCAGTGGAAGCTCGGCCGGACGCGGGCGCTCCTCGACCTGGCCGGCGCACCCGACCGCGCCCTGCGGATCGTGCTGGTCGCCGGCACCAAGGGCAAGGGCTCGACGGCGGCGATGATCGAAGCTATCGTCCGCGCGGCCGGCTGGCGGACCGGGCTGTACGCCCAGCCCCACCTGCACACCTATCGCGAGCGCGTCAAGCTCGACGGATGCCCGATCTCAGCGGATCACTTCGCCGACCTCGTCGACCGCCTGCGCCGGCTCGCAGACGAGCTACGCGCCCGCCACCCCAAGGCCGGTGAGCCGACGACGTTCGAGCTGACGACTGTCCTGGCCATTCTCGCCTTCGCCGACCACGCCGCCGACCTGGCGATTCTGGAGGTTGGGCTGGGCGGCCGGCTCGACGCGACGAATGCCACCGATCCGCTCGTCGCGGTCATCACCACGATCGGCCACGACCACACCCGCATTCTCGGCCGGACGCTCGCTCAGATCGCCGGCGAGAAGGCGGGGATCATCAAGCAGGGCGCAACCGTGGTGACGGCAGAGCCAACCCCACTCATCCTCGAGCTCATCGGCGATCGCGCTCGGGAACTCAACGCCTCGGTCGCCAGCAACGGACGCGACTTCTTCGTTAGAGCCAATCACATAGCGGTGGGGGGGCGGCATCTCTCGATCGAGTCCAGCGAGGG
>JALYGH010000415.1 GCA_030777205.1 Chloroflexota bacterium | reverse complement strand
CCCCAACCCCAACCTAGCAGAAGATGCCGGCCTGCCGGCAGGCCTCGCCGGGGAAGACGACGATGAACCACGCCGCGACCGCCCCGAGGCCGCTGATCAAGCTAAACCAGAGCAGCGCCCGGTTCAGCCCGCTGACCCGGAACTCTGGATGGAGCCGCTGCTCCCGGATCGCCTTGTCGTTGATCGCCATGATCTGCCACGAGCCGATCGCGCGCCAGACGATCGAGGCAATCGCGACGATCGTCCACAAGATGAACGGCTGGGCGACCGTGACCAGGTAGAAGCCGGCCAGCACGGCGAGCGTGACCACCAGGAAGTACCAGAAACGATACGTCCGGCCCGCGGTCTTGCCGGTCACCGCGACCGCGTCGGTCGTCGTCCGGCCGATGTAGGTGTCGTAGTAGGGGAACTGGGCATCGTACAGGGTGACCATGATGACCAGCAGCATCAGCCAGCCGGCCATCTGCCCGAGGACACCCGCGGCGACGGTCGCCATTTGGAGCGGGACCTCGACGCCGGTCGGGACCTGCCCGGTCTGCTGGAACTGTGGGTTGAGGTAGGCCAGGCCGGCGACCGAGTACAGGTAGGTCATGATCATCCCGCCGATGATCGCCCACCAGAGGATCAGGCTGTAGGCGCCGACCTTGACCCACTGCTTCATCTTGGCCCGCTCGCTGGGGCTGTTCTCGTCCCAGCGGAGCTCCTGGGCGGTGATCTTTTCGGGCGGCGCGAGCACGCCGGTCACCTGTCCGGCGTAGCGGCCCATGCCCCAGCCGGCCGCGACGGCCCAGAAGCTGACCCACATCAGGCTGCCACCGGGCTGGTTGTACAGGGCCAGCGCGTCGGTCAGCGGCAGGGCCGCGGGATAGCCCTCGCGGAGGAAGGTGATCCCCAGGTACCCGAGGAGCACCTGGACGTAGTGCTCGGGGCGCGCCGCAACCACCGTGATCGCCAGCACCAGCGCGATGTTGGCGAACATGATGAGGATGAAGAACTTCTCGAGGAAGGCGTAGGTCCGCGGCGACACGTAGAAGATGAACAGCACCAGGAGCAGCGCGAGCACCGCCCAGAAGTACTGTGGTGGCAGCGTCGAGCCCGGAAACAGGGTCTGGGTCGAGATGCCGGTGAAGCGCTGGGCGGCGACGACCGCGCCGGCCATCCAGGCCGGCCAGGCATACGTGACGATCGCGGCGACGGCCCAGAACCACGGCCAGAATCCGTACGGACGGAGGGTGTGGGTGGCGGCGAAGAAGGAGCGCCCGGTGCACATGCTGTACTTGATGCACTCGTAGACCAGCGAGGTCTCGATGATTACCGAGATAATCATCAGCCAGTGCATGTGCAGCGTGCCGCGGGCGGCGACGTTCGGTAGCAGGTAGGCCTCGCCACCGCCGATCGAGATCCCGAAGTTGATCGCTTGCGGCCCGAGCGCCGCGAACATGCCGGCCATCGTCAGCGGGAATGGGTCCGGAACCTTGTGGAGCGCCCGCGGGTCTTCCACGGCTTCCGGGCCGAGGCCCACCGCATGGGCGATCGCCTCTTCCTCTGCCCTGACCCTTTCTACCTCTGCCATCGGCTTCCCCCTTGTTCGTACTCCTTCGTACCGGGGCACACCGCGCCTGGAGACGATCCCCGCGAGGATGGAGGACGAGGGCGGGGGAATCTGGAGACGGGTCTCGGCGCGGATGCGCTTCGCAATCGATCGGCCAGGACCGCCATCCCGGCGGCCGCGCGGTCGGGAACAGATCCTTGGGTTTGCTCTCCCTGACTCTCACCGAATTCGTGGCGGGCATGGACGCGGATCCGAAGCGAGGATCCAGTCTGAGCGTACGGTGGTGCGACGCGGATGTCAACCCGGCTAGTGCAATAAGGAGGTGGGTGGCCCGAGCCATCGGCAGGGCCACCGGAATCGAGCATCGAACAGGGGTATACTCCTCGGGGTCCCGGGTCAGCGCCCGGTCGCGCCACGCACAGGCCAGGAGACGCGCCTACGAATTCAGCGATCCATCGCACCACCCCGCAAGCCCTTGCGGCCGAGCAGCCGCGCGTCGAGGAGACCCGCCCGGCCCCGAGTGGCCGACTCGCTCCACTCGCCTACCGCGACTTCCGCCTCGTCTTCTTCGGCCAGTGCGTCTCGGCCATGGGCTCCTGGATGCAGATGGTCGCCTAGGGCTGGCTCGTCTACGACATGACGGGCTCGTCGTTCTACCTCGGGCTCGTGGGCCTGGCGCGGGTGATCCCCGCCCTGGCGTTCTCGCTCGTCGGCGGCGCCGTCGCCGACCGGTACGACCGCCGCGCGATCATGGGACTGGCGAACGCGGCCGTGGCCTTCTCCGCGATCGCGCTCGGCCTGCTGACCCTGGCCGGCCTGGTCCAGGTCTGGCACATCATCGTCCTGGCGCTCATCACCGGCACGGCGTTCTCCTTCGAGATGCCGGCCCGGCAGTCGCTGGTGTCGTACCTCGTCCCGGCGAAGGACGTCGTCGCGGCCCTCAGCCTGAACGCGGTCGCCTTCAACACGGCCCAGGTGCTCGGCCCGGCCCTCGCGGCGATCCTCATCGAAGCGATTGGCGAGGGCTCGGTGTTCGTCCTGAATGGCCTGACCTACGTGACCGTCGTGGCGGCGGCGATCATGATGCGCCCGACCCTGCCGGCCACGGCGGCGCGCGGGTCGGGCAACCTCCTGGCGAACGTCCTCGAAGGACTGCGCTACGTGCGGCGGATGCCGGCGCTGTTCGCGCTGGTCACGTCGATGGCCGTCGTGAGCCTGCTCGCGAGGCCGTTCGGCCAGCTCATGCCGGCCTTCGCCCGCGACGTGCTCGACGTCGGCGCGGGCGGCCTCGGGGCGCTCAACTCGGCCGCCGGCGCGGGGGCCCTGGCCGGCGCCGTGCTGTCGGCGGCGCTCGGGAGCTACCGCGGGCGCGGGCAGGCGGTGGTGCTGAGCGCGGTTGGGTTCGGCGTGGCGCTCGTCGCCTTCGGGTTCTCGACCAACTTCACGCTCTCACTGGTGCTGTCGGTGGTCATCGGCCTCCTGTCGGCGTTCTCCGGCATCAACACGAACACGCTGCTCCAGGCCAACAGCGACGCCCGGATGCGCGGCCGGGTCATCAGCCTGCACGGACTGACGATGATGGGCGTCGTGCCGCTCGGCGTGATGCTCGAAGGTGTGCTCGGGAGCCTGCTCGGCGTCCCGCTCGTGGTGATCCTGGCCGGCTTGCTGACGTCGCTCGTCGCGCTCTGGACCGTGATCGCCGCGCCGCGGGTCCGCGCCTTGTCGTAGCGCCCGCCACCGGGGCGCGCGAGTGCGACGAAGCCGGGCGCAGCGCGGGCCGCCTCCCCGAGTATCCTTAGGGCTACACGGCTCGGTCGGCGCCGAGCGAGGCCGGTCGGCCCAGGGGACAAGTGGCATGAAGTTCACCAAGATGCACGGCATCGGCAACGACTACGTTTACGTCGACGGGTTCGCCGAGCGGGTCGCCGATCCGGCCGCGGTCGCCCGCCAGGTGTCCGATCGGCACTTTGGGATCGGCAGCGACGGCCTGATTCTGATCCTGCCGTCCGAGCGAGCGGACGTGCGGATGCGGATGTTCAACGCGGACGGAAGCGAGGGCGAGATGTGCGGCAACGGCATCCGCTGCGTCGCGAAGTACGCCTACGACCACGGGCTCGCGCGGCAGAACCCGATGCGGATCGAGACCGGCCGCGGCGTCCTGACGCTCGACCTCGACCTCCGCGACGACACGGTCGAGCGGGTGACGGTCGACATGGACGAGCCGATCCTCGACCTGCCCCAGATCCCCGTCGACACGGGGCAGGTCGAGGCGACGGGTCGCCCGCACGAGTACCGCTTCAGGGCGCAGGCAACTGATGGCCGGGCCGGTGAAGAGCTGACCGGCGTGTTCGTCTCGATGGGCAACCCGCACGTCGCGATCTTCGTCGACGACGTGGCGGCCGTCCCGCTCGAGGCGGTCGGCCCGCGCGTCGAGCATGCCCCGGCCTTCCCGCGGCGGATCAACGCCCACTGGGTCCAGGTCCACTCGCGCGGCGAGGTGACGATGCGGACCTGGGAGCGCGGGAGCGGGATCACCCTCGCCTGCGGGACCGGCGCCTGCGCGGTGGCCGTCGGGTGCGCCCTGACCGGACAGACGGACCGCACGGTGCTGGTGCACCTGCCGGGCGGGGATCTGACGATCGAGTGGCGCGCGTCCGACAACCACGTTTACATGACCGGCCCCGCCACGGAAGTGTTCAGCGGCGAGTGGCGCGACGGGCAGTAGGTTGAGGCCCCTCCCCAACCCTCGGCATCGATACGGCTGATGTACCGGTGTCCCCCGCTGCCGGCCCGCCCCGGCGTAGAATGGCGCCGCGGGAGGGCAGGACATGGCAGACCGTCAGCGCGTGGCCTAGGGATCGCCGTACGAGCACACCATCGGCTTCAGTCGAGCGCTATGGGTCGGCGACCGCGTGCTCATCGCCGGGACGGCGCCCATCTGGCCCGACGGTGCGTGTGATCCCGACCCGCACGCCCAGGCCCGGCGCTGCTTCGAGATCATCCGCGAAGCGCTCCACGAGGCCGGCGGCGAACTGAGGCACGTCGTCCGCACCCGCATGTTCCTCATGGACGCAACGTACGCGGACGGCGTCGGAGCCGCGCACGGGGAGGTCTTCGCGGAGGTCCGCCCGGTCGCCACGATGGTCGTCGTCGCCGGCCTGCTCGACCCGCGCTGGAAGGTCGAGATCGAGGCCGAGGCAATCCTCGATTGATGAAGCGAACCAACTCCGAGCAATCCCGGCTGCAGGAGTGACCGGCGAGCGCCCTTCACCTGGGGAGGGC
>JALYGH010000414.1 GCA_030777205.1 Chloroflexota bacterium | reverse complement strand
GCCCAGCACCACGCTACCCGGCCATCAAGAAGGCCGCCTGATTTCAGCACGGGCTCTCTGCCCAGCACAAAACCCGCCGAATCGGTTCGGCGGGCTGGCGGTGCTGTGGGTTAAATCGCAAGCTTAGCCTGGCCGGGCGGAACGAGGTGCGGCACTCGACAGCGCTGGGCCCGTTACTGATCAACTTGCTCCCGTACGACCGGCTGCTGCCGTGGATCGTCAGCCGCCGCTGGGACTTCGCCACCCTGGTGGCACGGGAGGGACCGAGCTACGCCAGCTCGGAGGGGCTGTACGAGTGGTACCCGCTCGAGGGCTCCGAGCCGGACGGTCGCCGCTACCTCGTCGGGCTGGGCTCCGACGACCCGGTGCTCCACTTTCAGGACATCACCTCGGGTCATCGCGGCGAGGCCGTTTTCGACCTGGACGACCGCCCCTGGCTGTACCTCGGCGCGGTGGACCGTCGCCTGCACCTCAAGCGCGCGGCGTATGGGATCTGGCGCGACGACCGGGGCGACATCGTCCGTTACCGGAGTGTGGCCGGCGGCCCGTACGTGGACGAGTGGGTTCTGGAGCGTGAGGGCGCGGCCGTCGAGGCGCTCCGCGACGTCGGCGGGGTGCTCGTGCTGACCACGAACGACGGCTGCGGGCTCAAGTCGCTGCCGAGCGCGGCGCTGTTCGAGGCGCTGCCGCCCGACTCGCAGGCCGCCTGGCTGGATCTCCGACGGCAGTTGGCCGACGCCGCGCCGGCCGGCTCCCCGCCCGACTTCGGCGCCATGTTCGACGGCATCGCCGGCGAGCCGACGATCGTGGAGGGCTGCTCGCTCGACGCCTTCGCGCGTGCGGCCGAGCAGGTCAGCTTCCGGCTGACCCTCGCGCCCGGCTTTCGGATTGACCGGGACACCGAGGCTGCCGCGTTCCTGCGCGGCCTCGGGCCCGGAACGTACGTCGTGAGCCTGGAGGGCGCAGGTCTGATCGCCCGCCCCCTTGAAGGGCCGGCGCCGCTACCGATGGAGGTCGCCGTCCGGGACCGGAACGCCGCCGCCGCGAGCGCGGCCCCGCCGGCGACCGTGGCCGAGCTGCTCGCCGCCCAGGGCCTGACCGCGCCGTTGCCGTTCCTGCTGGCGGCGGTCCTGGTACTCGCGGCCGGGCTTGCCACGATCGTCGCCGTCGCCGTCATCGGCGGCGGGCCCGACGGTCGGCCCGAGGGCAAGCCGTCGCGGCCGGTCGGGCGCGCGACTGGAAGGACGCCGAGATGATGCGCGTCGGGACCCCGCCTGTGATCGGCGCGACAACCGTCCTCCGCCGGGAGCGGGACGGCGGGTGGCTGATCGTGCCGGTGCTCGTGTATGCGATGCTGATCGCCACGTACTTCGTCGTCCGGCTGGGCGGACGGACGACCGAGATCGACACGGCCTGGCTGACGCTGTCGATCCGGTCGGTCGCGCTGAGTGGTGACCTCACGCCGGACACCGGCTTCGTCTACGGCAACGGGTACGCCTACACGGCCATCTCGAACGCCATCCTCGCCTTCACTGGCCTCAGTATCGCGACCCTCCAGCAGCTCGTCTATCCGGCGACCTCGGCGCTACTGGTGTTCCCGGCCTGGGCGCTCTACCGCGAGCTGACCGGCTCGGTCCGCGTCGCGGCGCTGGCGACGCTGCTGCTCTTCATGCAGCCGGAGTTCCTCTTCGTCGTGATGCGCGGCAGCCACGAGCGCGTGCTGCGCGCGCTGATGCTCGTGATGCTCTGGCTCCTGGTGCGCAGCTTCCGGTTCCGAGAGCAGCCCGGTCACTTCGCGGTCCACGTGGCGCTCTTCTACCTGACGGCCTACGCGCTGATCGCCACGAATGCGCTCTTTGGCGTCTCGTTTGCCATGGCGGTCGCCACGGCGATGGCCCTCGCGTTCGTTCTCGGTCGCTGGCGGTCGAGCCTGATCCACCTGGCGAGCGGGACGGCGAGCCGGCTGCTGCTGGTCCTGTTCGCCGTCACCGCGTTGGGCTTCACGTTCGTGTACTACATCTATCCCCTCTCCGGGCAGGGCCTGTTGGCGGTCGGCAACCTGGGCCAGCAAGTCCTGGCGCTCCTCCTGACACTCGAGGGCGGCACCAATCCGTATGCCCAGGTGGTGACCGCCTGGACGAGCCTGCCGGTCTACCTGCTGCTGAGTAGCGGCGACTTCCTGCTGATCCTGCTGGCCGGTGGCATCTGGATCGGGCAGGGCATCCGCTGGCTGCGCGGGGAAAACCCGGCGACCCTGTCGGTCTGGCTGCTCTGGCTGTTCTGCGGCGCGTTCGCATTCCAGGGTGCCCTGTCGATCGTGACCGACCGAGCCGGCTTGCTGGGCGGCAACCTCCAGCATCGCTCCTTCCCCTCGTTCGCCCTGGTGGCGATGCCACTCGTCGCCACGGCACTCGTCGACTGGGGCCGGCGCCGGTGGGCTCGGCTGATGATCGTGGCCGGGCTGGCGGTCCTGGCCGTGACCGGCGTGCTGAAGGCGACGAACGAGCCGGCCCTGAGCAACAAGTGGACGTTCTACGCGCCGTCCGAGCTGCAGGCGCTCGCCTGGGCCGACCGATATGTCGACCACGGGGCCGTGTGGGTCGGCTTCGACGAACGCCTGAGCACGGCCTACACGATCGGCCTGGGCCGCGAGGCGCGCGATGACCAGTGGGACATCTACGATCCGAAGCCGGCGACCCGCGCATTCCTGATCACCAACGTCGTCCGTCTCCAGGGCCAGCGCCTCGGCAAGCCCCTGCCGACGGTCGGCGGCGAGAACCAGCTCTACGACAGCGGGTTGGCCGAGCTCTACCGCCTGCGGCCGCGGACGCCGTACCAGCGATGAACCGGGCACGCCGGCCGCGCGTCGGGTTCCTGACCTACGGCCTCGATCGGCCACTGACCGGCGTGACCCGCGTGGCGCTCGAGCTGGGTCGGGCACTCCAAGCCAGCGGCGCCTGCGACGTGGTCTTCCTGACGCCGTACCGGCGCGGCCCCCTCCGGTCCGGCCGGGCGCGCTCCTGGTACCTGCCGGGCTGCTCGCGGCTGCCGGCGCTGATGACGCTCGGGGGCCCGGCCGTCGCGCTGGCGGCCCGCCGCCTGCGCCTGGACCTGGTCCACGATCCGGTCGAGGTCAGCCCGTTCACGCTCGGGCGGTGGGCCGGCCGCTTCAAGCGAGTGTTCAGCATCTACGACGCCATCGCACATCGGCAGCCGGAAAGCTACCCCTGGTTCAACACCCTGCTCTACCGCCGCTACATTCCGCGCACGCTCGCCAACGTCGACGGCGTGGTCACCGCCAGCGCGCATGCCGCCCACGATCTGCGGCGCTTCCTGCACGTCCCGTCCGATCGGCTCCACGTCGTGCCGCTCGGGGTCGCGGACCAATTCTGCCCCCTGTCGCATACGCAGAGGGCCGCGACTGCTGAGCAGCATGGCCTCCGCGAGCCGTACATCCTGAGCGTGGGCGCCCCGCAGCCGCGCAAGAACCTCGGCCGGCTCGTCGAGGCGTTCGCCCGCCTGCATGCGCGACACCCGGCGTGGCGGCTGGTCATCGCCGGGCCGTCGCCGTGGCGCCACGATGCCGTGCGCGAGCGGATCGACGCGCTGAGCGTCCGGGACGCCGTGACCGCGCTCGGCTACGTCCCGGACGAGGAGCTACCCGCCATCTACAGCGCCGCCGGCCTGTTCGTGTTCCCCTCGCTGCTCGAAGGCTTCGGGCTGCCGGTGCTCGAGGCGATGGCGTGCGGGGTGCCGGTCGTGGCATCGAACGCGGCGTCGTTGCCGGAGGTCGCGGGCGATGCCGCCTTGCTGGTGGAGCCGACCGACACGGACGCGCTCAGCGCGGCGATGGAGCGGGTGATCGCCGACCCGGTCCTGGCCGCCTCGCTCCGCCAGCGCGGCCGGGAGCGAGCCGTGACGTTCTCCTGGGCGCGGGCGGAAAAGACGGTGGCCGTCTACCGCGAGGTGTTGAACCGATGATGGCGACGGGACGCCACGCACCGGCGATGTGGCAGATGGAGCTGTGGGCGGCGCTGGCCCTGGCGCTCCTGGCCTGGGCCGACGGCCCGATCGTGCTGCGCCTGCCGCTCGGCCTCGTCGCCGTGATGCTCCTGCCGGGGTACGCGCTCACGATGCTGCTGTTCGCGAGCGGCGAGCTGTGTTATGTCGAACGACTCGGCCTCAGTCTGGCGCTGTCGTTCGCCGTGTTGGCGGTGCTCGCGATCCTCCTCAACGCCACCCCGTGGGGGTTCGGCTACGCCCCGATCGTGGCCGCGGTCACCGGCTGGACCACGCTCGCCCTCGTCGGCGCCTGGATTCGGTCGACGCGCCAGGAGGCGCAGCCGG
>JALYGH010000413.1 GCA_030777205.1 Chloroflexota bacterium | reverse complement strand
CAACCCGGCCCCGTTCACCTGGCAGGGCAAGCGATACGAGCGCCGGCAACGAGCGCGCCAGCGACGCCCGGGCAGCCCGCCCGCCGCCCAGCATGATCCGCAAGCAATTGCGGCGTGACCCACTAGTCGCGCGAGGGGCACGCGATGAGGACGCGCCTGAAAGTCTGCTGCATCGCCTCAATCGAGGAGGCCCGGCTCGCGGTGGCGGCCGGCGTCTCGGCGCTCGGACTGGTGGCCGAGATGCCGAGCGGCCCGGGCCCGATCGCGGACGCGCTGATCGCCGAGATCGCGGCCGCCGTGCCGCCGCCGGTCTCGCGCTTCCTGCTCACGAGCCGCACCGAGGCCGCCGAGATCGTGAAGCACGCGCGGGCCTGCCGCGTGGACACGGTCCAGCTCGTAGATGCGGTCTCCATCGAGACGTACGCCGCCATCCGGGTGGTGTTGCCCTACCTGCGGATCGTCCAGGTGCTGCACGCCGAGGGCGAAGAGTCGATCGAGGACGCCCGCCGGGTCGCGCCGCACGTCCACGCCATCCTCCTCGATTCGGGGCGCCCGAGCGCGGCCGTCCGCGAGCTGGGTGGCACCGGCCGCGTCCACGACTGGGCGATCAGCCGGTGGGTGGTCGAGGCGGCGAGTTGCCCGGTTTTCCTGGCCGGCGGGCTCACCCCGGCCAACGTGGGCGCGGCGATCGAGCGGGTGCGGCCGTACGGGCTGGACCTCTGCAGCGGGATCCGTACCGGTGGCCGGCTCGACGGCGCGAAGCTCGGGGCGCTGGTCGCGGCCATCGAGGCGAAGGACACCGAGCTGTTCGTCGTCCGGCTACACTGAGGGCGCCGGACGTGGCGGACACCCCGCACACGGCCGGCGCTTAAGGAGGTCTGGATGGCGGAACCGGTTCGCCCGACGCTCGCCGAGAGCGAGCTGGCCCAGCTCGGGCGGGACGTGGTAGCGGCGGCGTACCTGACCGGGCGGTTCGTCCTCCGCTCCGGCGCGATCAGCAACTACTACTTCGACAAGTATCGGCTCACGACTCGCCCCGCCCTCCTGCGCCGCGTCGGCGTCGCGCTGGCCGCGCTGGTCTCGCCGGGCGTCGATCGGATCGCCGGGCCGGAGCTCGGCGCCGTGCCGCTGGCGACGGCCGTCTCGCTCGAGACCGGCATCCCGAGCGTCTTCGTGCGGAAGACGGCCAAGGGGTACGGCACGGACCGCGGCTTCGAGGGCGAGATCGCCGCCGGCGAGCGCGTCCTGGTGGTCGAAGACGTCCTGACGACCGGCAGCGAGGCGATCCGCGCGGCCACGGCCCTGCGCGACTTCGGCGCGGAGGTCGTCGAGATCCTCGGCGTGATCGACCGCGAGGAGGGCGCGGCGGCGAACATCGCGGCGGCCGGGTTCCGATTCCGGGCGCTGTTCTCGAAGAGCTCGCTCGGCCTGTAAGTCAGGGCCGCCCCACCTCGCCCGTCCGGGATCGCGACCGCCGGCCGGACATTCCGCGGGGGCGCGAAGAATGATTCCTATAATGTAGGCATGCAGCGGTCCTGGCGAAACGGTGCGGCGTGGTGAACGGGGGCTGGTGGTCGTACATCAGGTACGACGAGGAGCAGGACCGACCGTCGATCAGCCGCGCCGTCCTGCGCCGGGTGGCCGGCTACGCCCGCCCGTACGCCTGGAAGATCGGGCTGATGCTCGCCACGATCCTGGCGAGCACCGGCCTGTCGCTCCTTCCGCCGCTGTTGATCAGGGCGCTCGTGGACGACGCGCTCCCGAACCGCGACTTCACGCTGCTGAACCTGCTGGCGGCCGGGATGGTCGCCGTCCCGATCCTGAGCGGGCTCATCGGCGTGGCGCAGCGGTATCTGAGCGCGCGGGTCGGCGAGGGCATCATCTACGACCTGCGGCGGACCCTGTTCGGCCACCTCCAGCGCCAGTCCCTGCGCTTCTTCACGAACAGCAAGACCGGCGAATTGATGGCGCGCGTGAACAACGACGTCGTAGGGGCGCAGCAGGCGATCACCAGTACGATGGTGAACGTCATCTCGAATGCTGTCTCGCTGGTCGGGACGCTGGCGATCATGCTGGCGCTCGAGTGGCGCCTGACGGTCGCCGCCATCCTGATCCTGCCGCTGTTCGTCCTGCCCGCCCGCCGGGTGGGGCGACTGCTGCGGCGGATCACCCGCGAGGGGATGGCGCTCAACGCCCAGATGAACGGCATGATGAACGAGACGCTCAACGTGAGCGGCGCGCTGCTCGTCAAGCTGTTCGGCCGCGAGGGCGATGAGAGCCGCCGCTTCGCGGAGCGGGCGCTGGCCGTCCGCGACGTCGGGATCCGCCAGGCGCTGATCGGCCGCTGGTTCTTCCTCGGGCTGAGCCTGACCAGCGCGATCGGCACGGCGGTCGTGTTCTGGGCGGGCGGCTACCTCGTCCTGACCGACGCGTTGACGATCGGGACGGTCGTGGCGTTTGGGGCGTACCTGACCCAGCTCTACGGGCCGCTCTCGGCGCTGACGAACGCCCGCGTCGAGCTGGCGACGTCGCTGGTCAGCTTCGAGCGGGTGTTCGAGGTGCTGGACCTGCCAGTCGAGATCCGCGACCGGCCCGGGGCGCTCGAGCTGAGACGGGTGCGCGGCGAGGTCCGCTTCGAGAACGTCTCGTTCGACTACAACGCGGCGGCGCCGACCCTCTCCGACGTGGTGCGTTGGGGCTCCCGCGACCCGAGCCTGGCCTTCGTGGGGAGGAATGGGCGGAAGGGCGGCAAGAACGGCGCGAGCGGTCTCGATGCGCGCGGCAGCCTGGTCGGCCCACAGCCAGTTCTCACCCCGGACACGACCGAGGCGGGTGAGGACGAAGCTCAGGCAGGCACGGCGCCCGCCCGCCGTTGGGCGCTTCGCGACATCGACGTGACGATCCAGCCGGGCCAGCTCGTCGCCCTCGTCGGGCCGAGCGGGGCCGGCAAGACGACGCTCACCTACCTCCTGCCGCGCCTGTACGACCCGACCGAGGGGCGCGTCCTCATCGACGGCCACGACCTGCGCGACATAACCCTCCACTCGCTCGTCCGGCAGATCGGGATGGTGACCCAGGAGACGCACCTGTTCCACGACACGATCCGTGCCAACCTGCTCTACGCCCGCGAGGACGCGACGGACGCGGAGATCGAGTCGGCCTGCAAGGCGGCGTACATCCACGACTTCATCGCCGGCTTGCCGGACGGCTACGACACGGTCGTCGGCGAGCGGGGGTACCGGCTCTCCGGCGGCGAGAAGCAGCGGATCGCGATCGCCCGCATCCTGCTCAAGGACCCGCGCATCCTGATCCTCGACGAGGCGACCGCCCACCTCGACTCCGAGTCGGAAGCGCAGATCCAGGCGGCACTCGAGCGCGCGATGGAGGGGCGGACGAGCCTGGTGATCGCCCACCGGTTGAGCACGATCCTCGCGGCGGACCTGATCCTGGTGATGGAAGGCGGACGGCTGGTGGAGCGCGGCATCCATGCCGAGCTGCTGGCGAGCGGCGGCCTCTATGCGCGCCTCTACCGGACGCAGTTCCGGGCCGCCGCGTCCCGGGTCGATTCAAGCGCACCCGCCGCGACCGGGACATAAGCCCGGCCCCGGCCCTCAGCGTCCGCCTACCAGACGGTCGCGATCCCAGAGGCCCGGATGCGCAGATCGGACGTGATGAGGGGGCCGCCGAGGCTCAGGGCCGTCGGCGCGATGACCCGGTCGGGAAGCTCCGGAATCGTGGCGCGATCAATCAGGAGCGCGGCCTCGGCCACTGCCCGATCGACGGGAAGCACGGCGAGCAGGCTCATCGGAGCGTCAACGGCCGCGAGGAGACGAGCGCGGCCCCCTGGCGGCACCCGGCCGGACGACCCGCCGCCACCACCGGGCCCGGTCCGTATGTTCATCCGAGAGCTGGCCCGGTCGGGGCCCCTGGACTTCCCGGCCCGGCGACCGTACGATGGAGCGGCCCGGACCGGGCCTGGCGCTAGTCAGGTCGGACCGCTCGGACAACGCCAGGTCGTGGTGCGATGCTGTCAGCTTGGAAGCCCCTACTGGTCGCGATCGTGATGTGCGGAGTGCTGCTCGGCCGCGCTTGTGCCGAGTTGCCCGCTGAGGTGACGACGGGACCGACACCGTCACCAGAGCCGACCCCGGACCTGTCGGCGACGGTTCCGGTACGGGCGGCAACGAAACCGGTGGCTGAGACGGTGGCACCACCACTGTCCGGGGGCACTGGCGAGCTGGTCAGAAGATCGCCCGGGCAGGGAGTGGCCGCCGTGCCTCGGGCCGAGGCGCCCGACGTGGCTGACCCGGCCGAGCCGTCAGCCCGTGCACCGGAAGCCCCTATCGGTGCCGCGCCGCCGGCCACTCCCGGCGCGGAGCTGACCGAGCCCGGGCGCGCCGACCAACGGCTGCAAGCGACGCCCGATCCCCCCGCGGCCGGCACGGTCGAAGCGCCGGTCGAGGTGGCGCCAGCCGACGAGT
>JALYGH010000412.1 GCA_030777205.1 Chloroflexota bacterium | reverse complement strand
GAGCGAGGGATCTCACGCTGACCAGTCGGCCGGCTCCGGTGCGCGAGATCCCTCGTCGCTGCGTTCCTCGGGATGACAGACAGGAGTCTTCCTCGGGATGACAGACAAGTGACGCTCGGGATTACCTTCCTCACCACCAGCCTCCGACGACGCTTCGGAGCGCGACGACCAGCGCTAGGACGATCAGCGCGCCAACGGCGAACAGCGCGTCCGCCCGGCCGAGCGACGTCGTCCGGTAGTAGGTCCGGCGGGGCAGCGCGCCGAACGCGCGCGAGTCCATCGCCAGCGCCACCCGCTCCCCGCGGCGGACGGCGATCGCCAGCAGCGGGATCGCGTAGCCGAACGCCGCGCGCAGCCGGCCGAGCGGTCCATGCCCGCCCCCGACGTTGCGCACCTGATGGGCGGCCCGCACGTTGGCCAACTCCTCCTCGACGAGCGGGACGAAGCGGTAGGCGGCGAACACGCCGTACCCGATCCGGTACGGCAGCCTGCCCTGCTGGATCAGCGCGAGCACGAAGGCGACCGGATTGGTCGTCAGCACGAACAGCAGCGACGTGGCAAAGATCGCCCAGAGCCGCGCGGCCAGGGTCAGGCCGTAGGCCAGGCCGGCCAGGGTGATCCGGGCCGGCCCGAGCCGGAGATCGGCCGCCCCGGGCTCCGAGCCCGGCCCGGCGTAGAACAGGACACCCGTCCAGAACATGCCGAGGCTCAGCAGGGCCGCGAACCCGAGCGGGCGCAGCAGCGACGCCCAGGGCACCCGCCCGAGGACCCGCGTCGCCAGGATCGCGGCGAGCGCGACGACGGTCGGCGTCATCGGCTCATTGGCCAGCGTGACGAGGATGACCACCGGCACCGAGAGCGCCAGCTTCGGGAGCGGATTGAGGCGATGGAGGAACGAATCGGCCTCGTGCCAGACGAACTGCCTCATGCCGGCCGCCCCCCGACAGCCTCGCCGGCGAACGGGTCGGCGTTACTCGTGAAAGGCAGCACATCGTCGGCGCGGACGAGCGGCGCCGGCAGGCCGAGCCGCCGGCTGAGGTCCCAGAGCGGCGGCGGCGTCAGCCGCGCGCGTTGCAGGAGCGCCGCGTCGGCGAACAGGCCCGCCGGCGGCCCATCGAAGATCAAGGCGCCATCCGCCAGCACCAGCACGCGCCGCGCCCGTTCGGCGACCATCCGCATGTCGTGGCTGACGACGACGAGCGTCCGCCCGCGTGCCGCCAGCGCCTCGAGCTGGTCGAGCAGCATGGTTGCATTGCGCTTGTCCTGCCCGAATGTCGGCTCGTCGAGGAGCAGGATCGACTGGCCGAGGACGAGCATCGACGCCACGCTCAGCCGCCGCTGCTCGCCATGGCTGAGGGTGAACGGGTGGGCGGCCTCCAGGTGGGAGAGGCCGAAGTCGGCCAGCAGCGACCGGGCGCGAGCTTGCGCCGCCGCCTCCGGCATCCCCAGGCGGCGCGGCCCGTACGCGACGTCGTCGAGGACCGTCGCCCCGACGAACTGGTGCTCGGGATACTGGAAAACGTAGCCGACGTCGCGCGCCAGGTCGGCGGGCGGGATGGCAGCCACGTCGCGGCAGCGCAGCCGGACCGCCTCGCGCGGAGGGCGGAGGATGCCGGCCAGGAGACGCGCGAGGGTGCTCTTGCCGGCGCCGTTCCCCCCGACGACCGCGACCAGCTCGCCGGCTCGTAGCGAGAAGGACACGTCGCGGAGCGCGGGCGTCTCGGCGCGCGGATACCGGTAGGTCAGGCCGCGCACGTCGACCAGCGGCGCCGAAGCGTACTCGTCGGGTTCGGACGCAGGGGGCGCGCCGTTCGTCGCGAGTGCGGGGGCGGTTCCGTTAGGAACCGGCGCTCTCGTGTGCCCGGCCACCGGCCGGAACGCGACCAGCGGGACGGGGGCACCAGGCGGCGTGTCCACGGAATCACTGAGTCGATCGCCTTCCGGCCAAACGCCGGCGACAGGGGTTGGTGCGTCGGCTGCCAAGGCGCCGTTCCGGTGCGGTCCATCGGCGAGCGCGGCAGCGCCGACCATGGTCGCACCAGGCCGCTCGCCGACGAGCCGGTCGGCGACCGGGCCCAGCGCAGCGGCCGCCTCGGCAACGGTCAGCGGGAACGGGCGCACGACGAACCCGCGCCGCTCCAGACCGAGCGCCAGCTCCGAGACCTGGGGCACCCACACCCCGGCTTCGGCCAGCCACGCGGCATGCGCCCGCAAGACCTCGCGGGGCGGGCCGTCGGCCACCAGCTCGCCGTCCGCGCTCAGCACGAGGACGCGGTCGACCAGGTGCATGACCTCGTCGAGGCGGTGCTCGACGATGACCAGGCTGTGATCCCCGCTCCGGCGAAGCTTGCCGAGCAGCGCGATCACGTCGGCCGCGCCGGCCGGGTCGAGCTGGGCGGTTGGCTCGTCGCAGACGATCACCTCGGGCCGCATCGCGAGCACGCAGGCCAGCGCCAGCCGCTGCTTCTGACCGCCGGAGAGCCGAGCGATACGATCGCGCCGGTGGTGCCCCAGGCCGACCGCCGCCAGTGCCTCGTCGATCCGCGCGTCCATCTCGGCGCGCGGCACGGCCAGGTTCTCCAGCCCGAACGCCACCTCGTCCTCGACGGTCAGCATGCAAAACTGCGCTTCGGGGTCCTGGAACACGATCCCGACGCGCCGAGCGAGGTCCCCCATCGTCGCCGCGCCAGTGTCGACCCCGTCCACTCGCACCGACCCGCTCAGGTCGCCGCCGACCGCGTGCGGGATCGCTCCGTTCAAGCCGAGCGCCAGCGTGCTCTTCCCGCAGCCGCTCGGCCCGAGGACGAGCAGGGACTCCCCGCGCCGGACAGTGAACGAGACGTCGCGGAGCGTCGGTCGCCTCCGCCCGACGTACTTGAACCCCAGCCGCACGACGTCGATCACGCCCTCGCCCCAGTCGTGAACGCGGTCGCTAGATCTCACGGACGCGGGCGCGGCCGATCGGGAAGTTGTTCAGCACGCCCGTCCGTGCCAGCGCATCGCCGATCAGCTTTCCGGCCAGCCCGGCGAAGATGGCGCCGCCGATCAGTCGCACGGCGATCCGCAGCACCTGGACGCCGAGAGCTAGGCTCCCGTAGCCGAAGACCGCGTACTCGTAGCCGACGACCACGAAGAGCGCGCCGGCCGTGCCCGCCAGCAGCATGATCGGCAGGCTGTAATTGCGGTAGCGCGTGGCGGCGAAGACGACCTCAACGCCCAGCCCCTGGAGCAAGCCGAGCCAGAGCGCGACGGGACCGAAGGGCGTCAGCGGGACCTCGATCAGGGCGGCGATCATCTCGCCGAGCAACGCCGCGCCGGGCCGCCGGATCACGTAGCCGACCAGGACGCCGGCCGCGATGTAGAAGCCGGCGACGAGCAGGCCAAACTCCGGCAGGATACCCTGCGCGAAGAGCCATACCTGCCCCCAGACGATGCTCCAGAGCAGGCCCAGTGGGACCGCCAGCGCGGCCGCGACGACCACGTCGCGCGTCTGCCAGCCGGCCAGCCCCCCGCCCCGCCGATCCTCGGGGTGCCCCGAACGAACCGATTCCATCACGCCCTCCTCGCGGAGCGAGTGCCTCGCTCCTTCGATCGCCCGCGCTCGGCACCGAGCCGATCACGGGCGGACCCGCGCGAGGGCAGGCGTCACGTCGGGGCGCGCCACCGGCCGGCGACGCCGCACGTCGCCGTTGGGCTGCTCAACGGCCCGCGGTGGTCACGGA
>JALYGH010000411.1 GCA_030777205.1 Chloroflexota bacterium | reverse complement strand
GGTTCCGCCTGACCGCGTTCCCAGTGCGCGGCAGCAGCGGGGAGCGGATCGGGCGCGGTGTCGGCGTGCGCGACGTGACGGCCGAGCGCGCGAGCGAGCGGCTGCACGCCACCTTCTTGAACCTCGTCTCCCACGAGCTCCGGACGCCGCTCGGCGCGATCAAGGGCTTCACGAGCGCGCTCCGCCAGGAAGATCTCCCCCTCGACGGCGCGACGCGGCGCGACTTCCTCGACGGCATCGAGGCGGGCGCCGATCAGCTCGCGCGGATCGTCGCCGAGATCCTCGACCTGTCCCGCATCGAGGCCGGCGTGCTCACCGTCCAGCGCGAGGCCTGCTCGCCGCGCGACCTGGCTCGGGCGGCGCTCGCCGATCTGGCGCCCGCCCTGGCAGCCGAGCAGCGGGTCCGTCTCTCCATCGCGACGCGAGTGCCGCCCTTGCTGGCCGATCCTATGCTGGCGCGGCAGGCCCTGCGCGGGCTGCTGGACAACGCGCTCCGTTACTCGCCACCGGACGGCGACGTCCGCCTGACCGCGCAGCAGGAAGGCGAGCAGGTCGTGATCCGGGTGAGCGACCGCGGGCCGGGCCTGCCGTCGACCGAGCTCGGGCGCGTCTTCGAGCCGTTCTACCGGTCGGGGCGCGCCGAGGACGGCGGGCTCGGCCTGGGACTCGCAATCTGTCGCGGGCTCGTGCGTGCCCAGGGCGGCGACGTCTGGGCCGAGAGTCGGCCCGGCGCCGGCACGACCTTCTCGATCGCCCTGCCGGTCGCCCCGGTTCCGCTCGGCGTCGGGGGGCGACCGTGACCGATCGAATCCTGGTCGTCGAGGACGACGGCCTGCTGGTGAAGTTCCTGCGCGCGACGCTCGCGGCAAGCGGCTACTCGGTCGATGTCGCAGCGGATGGCGTCGCCGCGATGGAAGCGCTCACCAGCCGCCCGACCGATTTGGTGCTCCTCGACCTCGGCCTCCCCCACCTCGACGGCATCGACATCCTGCGTCAGCTCCGGACCTGGACGGATGTCCCGGTGCTCGTGCTGTCCGCGCGTGACCAGCAGCAAGAGAAGGTCCAGGCGCTCGACATCGGCGCCGACGATTACCTGACCAAGCCCTTCGGCGTCCCGGAGCTGCTCGCCCGCGTCCGCGCGGCCTTGCGGCGGGCGGCGCGGACATCCGGGGGCGACGGTCCGCGGGTCGCGGCCGGCGACCTGGTCATCGACCTGCCGGCCCAGCGCGTCGAGCGTTCCGGCGAGGCCGTCCACCTCACTCCCACCGAGTGGCGGGTCCTCCGCGAGCTGGTGCTGGCCCGCCCGCGGACGGTGCCGCACCGGCTGCTCCTCGAGCGCGTCTGGGGCCCCGGCTACGGCGACGAGGTGCACTACGTCCGGGTCGTGATCCGCCGCCTGCGCCAGAAGCTCGAGCCCGATCCGGACGCGCCGCGCTACCTGCTCAGCGAGATCGGGTTCGGCTACCGCTTCGAAGGCTGACCTACCGGCCGGTTGGCCGTCGATTTAATCCCGTCTTTGCGCCCGCTCGCTCGCCGCTAACGTGGCTGTTTTGAGCGCCTCGGCACACTCTCGAGTACTGAACGACCGGGAGGCACCCATGTTGAGGATCACGCTCCTTCCGCGCGCCTGGGAAGATGGTATCGCCTGGGCCCTCGACGCACCGGCGAGCTCCGTGGCGGCCCTTCGTCGGCGGCGGGCCATCGAACGGGTGCGCGCCGAGCTCCATCCGATCGTGGACTGGCGTGCGCTCATCCTCCACTCTAGCCTGCACGGGTTCGGTCGCGCCGAGCAGCTCGCCGCCCGCGATGCGGACGCCTGGCTCGGACTGGACCCGCGTGCGGTGACGGCCGCCGCCTACGGGCTGCGCTACGTCGAGCCGATGATCGGCCGCGCCATCGATCCGGCGCGCACGCTGCCGCACTGGCTCCGCGAATGGACGACACAGTGAGCGCGCCGCACAGGTCCGCGGCTGCCATGGTCCTGGTGCTGGTCGCAGTGGCGACCACCGTCCACATCCCCCCGGCCGGTGTCACCCCGGCCAGCGCCCAGGACCGCCCTACCGTCGAGCGCTTCGTCGTCAGCGATGCTCGAGGGAGCCAGTCGGCCGCGCGCGTGGACGGCCGCTGGGTCGTCTTCGAGGACGACCGTCGCTCCGAAACGGCCACGCCGACCGCCACCGCAGCGCCGGTCGACACGGCGACGCCCACCCCGCCGGCGACCGAGACTCCGGCCTCCACGGCGACCCCGACAGCCGAACTGGCCCCGACGGCCGAGGTGACGCCGACTCCGAGCCCCGTCGGCGCGGGCGGCGCGCGATTCACGAGCTCGGAGGGCGTGGCGTTCCGCTTGGCGGCCCCGAGCGTCCTGCGCCAGGTGACGAACCAGGCCGACATCCGCGCCCACAATCGCGAGACGAACGAGGATCGGCGCCTGACGGATAGCCCGAACGCCCGACATCCGGACGTCTCCGGCGACCTCGCCGTCTGGGCCGAGCAGGGCGACGACAGCAACGGGGGCATCATCGTGTACGACCTGGAGGATCGTTCAGTGTTGCGGCGGATCGACCGCGACGGCAATCAGGACTTCCCCGCGATCTCCGGGCGTCGTGTCGTCTGGCAGGACAGCCGGCGGGGCAACTGGGACATTCGCGCTTATGACCTCGACGAGCGGCGCGAGTTCTGGGTCTCGGACAGCTCCGAGGAGGAGACGCGGCCCGCGATCTCCGGCGACCTGGTGGCGTTCGAGCGGGATGGTCTGATCTGGTACCGCGACCTGG
This sequence comes from Chloroflexota bacterium, assembly GCA_030777205.1. Lineage (GTDB taxonomy): Bacteria > Chloroflexota > UBA6077 > UBA6077 > JACCZL01 > JALYGH01. Next base: position 2,135 of record JALYGH010000411.1, on the reverse strand, counting down.
CCACGAACCGACTGGAACGGGTCCCCGACGTCGGCGGCTACGAGCCCTCAGTCTCCGGCGACCGCATCGCCTTCCGGAGTGGGGGTACCCGCGCCGAGCCGCGCGACGCCGGCATCTACCTCTTCGATCGCCGCGACGGCAGCCTCGTCCAGGTGAGCGCCACGACCGACGGGCGGCGGGGCAACCCGCGCATCAGCGGCGACCTCGTCGTCTGGTGGGATCGGCGCGGCGATTCCCGCGATATCTACGCGTACGACCTCGTCGCGCGGGTCGAATTTCCGATCGCCGTCGACGACGGCGACGATCAGGACGAGCCGGCGGTGTCCTCGCCGCCGGGCGAGGTCGGCACGCCGGCGGTCGTCGTCTGGACGGATCGCTTCGGCGAAAGCAGCGACGTCCTCGGCGCTCGCGTCAGCCTGGCGCCGGCCGTGGCTACCGCTCAGCCGACCGCCACAGCCACGCCGGCCCCGGCGCCCGTCGATCCGAGTCCGCCGGTGCCGCGAGATGCGCGCTACTTCTCGTCGACCGGCTTCCGGATCGACGACGATCGCATCTGGGAGTACTTCCAGCTCCGCGGGGGTATCAAGAACTTCGGCTTCCCGGTCTCGCGGACGGTCACGTTCCTGGGCTTCACGACCCAATTTTTCCAGCGGCACGTCGTCCAGGTCGGGCCGGACGGTCCGCGCCTGCTCAACCTGCTCGATCCGGAGCTGATGCCGTACACGCGGATCAACACGTCCACGTTCCCGCCGTACGACCCCAACCTGGCGGGCCAGGCACCCCCGGTCGGCTCGCCCGACTATGCCACCGAGATCGTCGAGTTCATTCGCCAGTACGCCCCGGATGAATACGTCCGGCAGCCGGTCCGCTTCTTCGGGACGTTCATCGGCCAGGTGGACCTGGCGACGGCCTTCCCGAACGGGGGCGGCAACTCGGCCCTGTTGCCGGGGCTCAATCTGGAGCTGGCCGGCTCCGTGACGAGCCTGCCGTTCTCCGATCCGAACAACGCCAACTTCATCTACCAGCGGTTCCAGCGCGTGATCCTCCACTACGACGCGAACTGCGGCTGCACCCAGCCGATCCTGCTGGCCGACTACTTCAAGGCCATTCTAGCCGGCCGCGACCTGCCCCCCGACCTCGAGGAGCAGGCCCGCGATAGTCGCTTCTTCGCCCAGTACGACAATGCCAACCCGGACGGCGTCCGGCGTCCGGATCTGTTGCCGGGGACCAACCTTCGCTCCGCCTTCGAGCCGCAGTAGGACGGGCGACCGAGAGCTCGGGCCTCGCCGGATGGGCGAGCCGGCCGGCGTGGGCGTCCGGCTCACCCCGCGGGGGCGCACGACGGCGTGTACCCCCGCCTACCAGCGGCCCGCGAACGGGCGGGAGCAGCTCCGGGCCCGAGGGCCTGGGTCCGGGCTATCGAGACATGGGGTGCAGAACAATGCGAGCATTCATGGGTGCGGGCTTGCTGGCGTGCGGGCTCGTCGTGTGGGTCGCCACCGCACTCCACGTCGTCACCTTCGGACCACTCGCCCGGCGTACCGAGGTTGTCGGTGAGGGGCCGGCTGCTCGGGATCAGCCGCGGCACGTGCCCATGCCACCGCGCGATCTCCTCGACGAGGCCGGATCGCTCGAACGATGGTCGATCGCGCTCCGGGATGACAGCCATCCCGAGATCCCCATCCCGACGGATGCCCGCGTCGTCACCATCGCGGCGCGCACCGAGGGCGACTCGTATCACATCCGCGCCGATTTGGAGGTTCCCGGCGACGCGGCGGGTGCGCAGGAGTTCTACCGTGAGCAACTCGCGGCACGCGACTGGGAAGAGGTCGCCAGACTGACGTGGCGATCGCCCGACGGGTACCGCGGCGCGGTCGGGACCGTCAGCGCCTTTTGCCGCGGCCCGTCCGGGCCAATGTTCCTGGTCGCCATCATGCCCAAGGCGGGGTGGGTGAGCGACGTCCACGTCCGGATTACGTCGGTCGCGCCGAGCGCTTGTGCCGGGCCGGCCCCGCCGGAGCCACTGGAGCCGGATGAGTTCGAATACCGGCTGGTCCGGCCCTGATGCCCGGCGAAATACCGGGGCCGCACGAGCCACGTGAACGGCTGTCACTCGAGAACGCGAGGGTCTGGCC
>JALYGH010000410.1 GCA_030777205.1 Chloroflexota bacterium | reverse complement strand
CTCCCACCCTTGGTGGTCCGATCGTAGTCGCGGAACCGGGTGCGACCGCGACCGTAATCCCAGCCCCGCCGAACCTCGTCGCGGTGGGTACCCCAGTCTCCTCGGCCGCTCGACGTCCAATCGCTCTCGAGCTTCTGCTCCGCCTCACTCCAGCTCATGAGCCCACCGGACCGCCCGTGCTTCCCGTACGACTCGTACCCGAATCGGTGGGCCGGCTCGACGTCGTCCCAGGCGCGGGTGCCGCCGTACGTCCGCTCGTAGTTCTGACGGTAGGTTGGCGCGGTCTCGTCCCACGACGCATGGGTCGTCTCGCGCCCCGTCGAGGCGTCGCGCCCGCCGTACTCGCGCATGATCGACAGCGCTTCGTCGTAACGGCCGCGCGCGTTGACGGTGATCAGGATGCCGCCGCCGCGGAACTGCTCGTCATACCAGCGCGCCTCCTCCTCCGGAACGCCGGCGCCGGTGAGCGCGCCGATGATGCCGCCTCCGGCCGCGCCGAGCGCCGCGCCCCCGAGCGCGGCCGCGATCGGGCCGGCCGCGATGATCGGGCCGATGCCCGGGATCGCGAGCGCGCCGATGCCGACGAGCCAGCCGGCGACGCCACCCAAGAGGCCGCCGGCGAGGGCTCCGGTCGCGGCACCGGTGCCGGCCTCGGTACCGGTTTCCTTGGCGAGCGCGCCCGCCTGGTCGCGGTCGCGGGCGAGGACGCTGATGTCGTCGGGCGCGAAGCCGGTGTCCCGAAGGGCGTTGATCGCATCCTGCGCATCGTCACGGTCGTGGAACACCGCCACCACCGTATCGCGGGTCTGCATGGCTTTCCTCCCAGCACTAGCCCTACACGGGCACGAGCGCGGCCCCGCCATCCGGGCCGTGCAAGAAATAGGGGCTGCAAGATTCGCGCCAAATGTCGGCTGTTCGGCGCCCGCACCAGGAGCGAAGTATGGACCGTGTGTGCAGGTTGCTGGCAGGCGCCGGCCGTAGTGGGCGTGCGTCGCGGCATGCGCCACGCACCGTGGTACACATGGATTGTCGAGGATGTGCAAAGTTACTCATGCCTCGTGCCAACCCGGCGCGGTACAGTCGTCAGCGACCGGCCCGAAGCGTACGAGACGTCGCTCCGGTGTCCCATTCCTCCGGCGGCGCGATGGCGCGCGGCGATTCGAGGGTGCCGAACTGGCGTGTTGATTCCCCGTGGGGTCGGTCAAGCTTCCCCGTCAAGGCATCCTCGCCGAATGTTGGCAGGACGCGTAGCCGGCGGGTTTTGAGGGGCGGCCTGACGATGGCGACGACTGGAAGCTGCGGAGTCCCGGCGGGGTGCGAGATGTGCGAGGCGACGGGCCGGCCGCTGTTCGCGGTCCCGGACGTTCGCCGGCCAACGGAGCGCGCGCCGCGGGCGGTGTGCCGCTTTTGCTTCATCAGGCTCGTGGGGATCGTGCCTCGTCAGCGGCTCCGTCTGGACGCCGATCCTGGCAGGCGCGGCGTGCGCCAAGGAGGCGCGGTCGGCGACTCGTCGACCGCCTAGCCGGGCGCCCGAGACTCTTCGGTCGCTCCGACCGGCTCATCCGGCCCGGTCCGCGGAGCGGGTTGCCCTACGCCGGCCGCGCCGGCTCGACCCGCGTCGTCGCCGGTGCCTCGCTCGGCGCCGCCGACGGTATCTGCGCCGAAACCGGCATGCCGTCGGAGGTCCGGCCGCGCGTCTCGGGCAGATCCGGCCGCGGCAGGCCACTTCCGGAGAGGCCGGCATTGATCGCGGCCGGCACCTCGGCGATGCTCGGGCCGGCCCCGACGTCGAGCTTGGCCGTGTTGCGGCTCACGAAGTATGCCGAGAACCAGTCGGTCAGGACCTGGAGGCGGTTCCGGAAGCCCAGCAGCTCCGACAGGTAGAAGCCCCGCCAGAGCATCCAGGCCGCCATGCCGTCCAGGCGCACCCCCTTCACGAAGGCGACGCCGTCCCCCTGGCCGAGCGCCACGAGGTTGCCCTCGTTCTTGTACTCGTACCGCTCGAGGGGGCCGCCGCGGCAGGTCGCGACGATGTTGCGCGCCACGACCGCCGCCTCGCGCACGGCCGTCTGGGCGTTCGGCGGCGCCGGCCGGTCCTCCTGGCCGTCGACCGGGAACCAAGCGCAATCGCCGAGGACGTAGACGTCCGCGCGCCCCTTTGCCCGGAGGTGCGCGTCCACGATCAGGCGGCCATCCTTTCCCTTCGGCAGATCGAGGCCGTCCATCAGCGGCGACGGCCGCACGCCGGCGGCCCAGACGACGGTCCGGGCCGGGATGACGTCGCCGCCGGCGAGGCGGATGCCCTCCGGCGACACCTCGGTCACGCGGGCCCCCTCGCGCACGTCGACGCCCTTGCCGCGCAGGTGCTGGGCGGCGGTCTCGCTCATCCATGGGGCGAAACCGTTGAGGAGGCGCGGGCTCCCCTCGCACAGGATCAGCCGCACCTCGGCCGGATCGATGCCGGGATAGTTGTGGATCAGGCCCTGCCAGATCAGCGTATGCAGCGAGCCCATCAGCTCGACCCCGGTCGCGCCGCCGCCGACCACGACGAACGTCAGGTCGGCCCGCCTCGCCTCGGGGTCAGTCTCGACGTCGGCGCGCTCGAACGCGTCGACCACCCGATTCCTGATGTGGACGGCGTCGCGCAGCGTCTTCAGGGACGCGGCGTGCTCCTGGATGGACGCGTTCCCGAAGTAATTGGTCGTGCTGCCGAGTGCCAAGACCAGGTTGTCGTACGGGAACTCCCCGTCGTCCGCGACCACCTGCTTCCGGTCGAGATCGATGCCGGTGACGTTCACCTCTCGAAAGGTGAAGCCGTACCGGTGGGCGATTGTGCGGACGGGATACGCGATGTGGCCCGGCTCCACCAGGCCCGTCGCCACCTGGTACAGCATCGGCGTGAACAGGTGGAAGTTCACGCGGTCCAGCAGCGTGACCTCGAACGACGGGTCGTGACCGACCAGCTTGCCAAGCTCGATCGCCGTGGTCAGGCCCCCGAAACCGGCGCCGACGATCACGATGCGGTGCCCCTGCCCGTCGGACAGGGGCCGCGGCCGACCGTCGGTCCTTGCGCGCGAGCGGACGGCCCGCGCGAGTCCGTAGCCGGCCCCGGCAAGGGCCGCGACCGCGGCGGCTGACGTGAGGCGGTTGCGGTGTGTGCTGACCATCCACCCCTCCTCGTGTGCCCTCGCACGCCAGGTCCGCACGAACCGTGCCGATCCGGCTCGGGTATCATCCCCTGGTCGGTGCCCGGCCGAGTAGTCCCACCCGGCCGCCGCCTCGTCGCGGTGTGATGCATCCAACGGTGGCCGGCCTCGGTCGACCGGAGGGGAACATGAACGACATCCCAGGCGCCCCGCCGACGGACGGGCCGCCGACCGCTCAGTTGCAGTCGGCGCCGCCGTCGCCCGTACTCGACCCCGACGAAACCGTTCAGGTCGGCATCCTGACCGAGGGCAAGCCGACCCTGGCGATGGTGCTCGTCGGCCTGGTGCTCCAGGAGAGCGTGCCGCTCGAGATCTCGATCGTCGACACGGCCGAG
>JALYGH010000409.1 GCA_030777205.1 Chloroflexota bacterium | reverse complement strand
CCATCCTGGTGCTCGCGGAGCTGGCCGCCCCGGGCGCCTTCCCGCGCCTGGCGCGGCTCTGGGTCGACGGCGCGTACCCGGCCGCGGTCGCCTTCGCCGCCGCCTACGCCGGGATCGTCCTCGACGTGGTCACCCGCCCGGCCGGCGCCACGGGCTCGTCGTCGTGCCCCGCCGCTGGGCGGTGGAGCGGACCTTCGCATGGCTGGGGCGCTATCGCGCCCTGAGCTAAGGACGACGAGGCGATCACCGCCAGCAGCGAGGCCTGGATCTACCGCGCCATGACCCACGTCATGCTCAAGCGCCTGCATCCCGCCTGATCTTTAACATACATGCTCTCAGTGCCCTCCGCTTTCTCTACGGCCGCGATAGCACCCTGGAAGCCGATCCTCGAGTGGGTGCCGTCGCAGAAGGGCTTCTTGGTCGAGCCGCCGCAACGGCGGAGCGAGATCCTGCTTCCGCGGGAGCGTGCCCACGGGCCGCTCGTCGGTGCGTACAGCGAAGGGCAGGCACGGCTAGCTACCCAGTTCCTCGCCCAGGCGGACGTCGAAGTGCTTGACCCAGAACTCGCCGACGTAGTACGCCCGCGCCCGATCGACCAGCCGCTGGTACAGGTCGCTCTGCTCGTAGGCGTCCAGGTCGTCGCGGCTCTCCCACAGCGACAGCGAGATGCCCTCGTCGGGATCGTCGGTGCCCCGCAGCAGCTCGCGGAAGCGCAGGCCCTTGACCTCGCGGGTCGCCGGCAAGATCTCCTCGCGGTAGATCCGCTCGTACTCCTCCCACGTTCCGGGCTTGACCTTGCCCCAGGCCACACGTGCGAACATGGCGCTACCTCCTGGCTGGCTCCACCTCCAAGATTACAACCGTTCCAGGAGTTCGTCGAGTCCTCCACATGGTCGACCGTGAATCGGGCAGCACATTCGATCTGCCGGCCGCGCGCCCGGTGGAGGACGTCGCGTGGTCAGGCCCGCGCCGCGAGGGCGCGGACGATGTCGGCCCGGCTGACCATACCCACCAGGACGCCGTCGACGATGACCGGGACGCGCTTGATCTTCCTCGTCGCCATCAGCGCGGCGATCCGCTCGATCGGCGTGCCCTCGGTCACGGAGACCACCTCGGGCGTCATGATCTCGCCGACCGTGGCGCCACGCTTGCCGATGACGTCCGCCTCGCTCGCGATGCCAACCACGGTGCCGGCCTCGTCGAGGACCGGCATCCCGCTCACGTTATGGAACGCGAGCAGCGTCGCGAATTCTTCGGTCGGCATGTCCGGGCGGGCCGTCACGACGTCGCGAGTCATGATCTCGCCGGCCGTCCGTCGGTCGCCCATGTAGTCGATCCCGGCGATGGTCGACAGCCCGACGGCGCCCGATTCCTGCCGGCGCCGGTGCAGTTGCGCGGACTCATCCTCGAAGAACGCGCCGCTCGCCCCTTCATGGATCTCGAAGGTGAGGACGCGCTCGTTCTCGAGCCGCAGCGCGCCGCGAATGACGCCGGCTACCCCAATCACGCCCTCCTCCGGTGTGCCGGCCGGGACGACGGCGACGACTTCGCCCCCACGGACTGCCAGGACGACCGCCTCATCGCTCTCCTGGCCGTCGCCGGCCGCCTGGCTGGAGGTCGGCTCGCCGACGAACGCGTCCTCGATGTTCACCCGTTTCACGGGACACCCCCACCAACCTGCTCATCGCCGATGTTCGGAGGCCGCGCCTGATCTCCGGCTCCCCGAGAAGAAGCGTACACCGTCGCGCCTTACGCCGTGTGCGGGGCGTCCGCCGTCGCCAGGCGGCGGACCGTGACGATTGGCGCCGAAGCGTATCATGGTCGTGGTCGCGCGGACCTCCGGGCGGGGCGTGCCGCCCCGGGTCGTCGCGCCGGGAGGCGCCCATGAAACGCAGCACCGAGCGGATCCTGACCACCCACACCGGCAGCCTCCCCCGTCCCCCCGACCTGCTGGCGATGATCGGGGAGCGGGAGGACGGCCGGCCGGTCGACGCCGCGGCCTTCGCGGCCAGGGTGCGGTTGGCGGTGGCGGAGGTCGTCGGCAAGCAGGCCGAGGCGGGGATCGACGTGGTGAGCGACGGCGAGCTGGGCAAGCCGAGCTTCGCCACCTACGTGACCCACCGACTGGCGGGCTTCGGGGGCGAAAACCACGAGCCGCGGATCTTCGCCGACCGGGCGGCGTTCCCGGGGTGGGCCGCCGGCGAGTACCCGGGAGCCGCCATGAAGCGCCGGTTCTGCGTCGGGCCGCTTGCCTGGGACGGCGCCGAGGCGGTCGAGACCGACATTCGGAACCTCCGCGACGCGCTCGCGACCGTCCAGGTGGAAGAAGCGTTCATGCCGGCCGCGTCGCCGGGCATCGTGGCCGACGTGATGGTCAATCGTCACTACCCGACTGACGAGGCCTACCTGTTCGCCCTGGCCGACGTGCTGAAGGAGGAGTATCGGGCGATCGCCCGCGCCGGCCTGATCCTCCAGATCGATGCGCCCGACGCCGCGATGGGTCGGCACGTCGAGTTCCGGGACCGCAGCCTCAAGGATTTCCGGAAAGCATTGACGCTGCGGATCGCGGCCCTCAACCACGCCCTCGAAGGCATCCCCGAGGAGCAGGTGCGATACCACGTCTGCTGGGGGAACTACGAAGGCCCCCACACCCACGACGTGCTGCTGAAGGACATCGTCGACCTGGTGCTGACGGTGCGGGCCGGGGCCTACTCGATCGAGGCTGCGAACCCGCGGCACGCCCACGAGTGGCAGGTCTGGGAAGGGGTGCGGCTGCCGCCGGGCAAGCTGCTGATCCCGGGCGTGATCGATTCGGCCACGAACTTCGTCGAGCATCCCGAGCTGGTGGCCCAGCGCATCGAGCAGTACGCCACGCTGGTGGGTCGCGAGAACGTGGTCGCCGGGACTGACTGCGGCTTCGGCACGTCCGCCGGGCGGACGCGGGTCCACCCCGAGATCATGTGGGCCAAGTTCGACGCGCTCGTCGAGGGGGCGCGGCTGGCGAGCGGGCGGCTCTGGGGCTGAGCAACTGCCGGGTGCAAGAGACTCAACAGCGGTGGACCCTGGCACCGCGCGCGTCATCCGGCCGTTCTGACGCCACCCTGGGCGGCCGCCCCGCGCTGCCGGGCTGCCCCTGTGTGGTTGCCACCAGGTAGTAAGTGAAGGATCAGGCGATGGAAATCGAGAGCTCCGCATTCATCGACGCCGACCTGGATACTTTCCTGGCGGAGTGCCGAACCCATGAGCAGCGGGACTTGGCCGAGCGCTTGGAAGCCGCCTCGGCCCGGTTGGCTGCCCTGATTGGACGGATGGCCGGGGCAGACAGCAACCCGACCGAGGGCTGGTCCGCCCCGGAGATCTTGGCCCACGTCGCCGGCTTCTCCAAGTATTTCGGCGTGCTGGCCTACCGCGTCGGGTCGGGGAAGGTTGCCGACGTGGACCTGCTCGCCGACATCCGGCAGCGCGACGCGGTCATGCAGGGCCTGATGGCGCGCTCCCCGGCCGAGCTGCTGGCGGCGGCCCAGGCCAGCCATCGGCAGACGCTCGACTGGCTCCGTGCGGCCCGGCCCGCCGCGCTCTCGCGGCGGACCGATGTTGGCGCCGGGCGCACGCTCAGTGCCGAGGAGATCCTGCGCCTCGGGCTCTGCGCGCACCTGGAGATCCATCTCGACCAGCTGGAGCAGGCGCTCACCTGACCCCGGCAGTTCGAGTGCGCCAGCGCGCGGTCCCTCCCGCCGCGCCACGAGCGGGCGGCGGCTACGCCGTCGCCTGGCTCGCCGCGGCGATGAAGCGGTCGCGGAGGACGAACTTCTGGACCTTGCCCGACGGCGTCATCGGGAAGTCCTCTACGAACTCCCAGTAGCGCGGCGCCTTGTGCGGCGCCAGGTGCTGCCGGCAGAAGGCGAACAGCTCCTCCGCGGTGGCCGCCTGGCCCGCGGCCGGACGGATGAACGCGGCCACCTGCTCGCCCCACGTCGGGTCGGGTACCCCCACCACGGCGACGTCGGCAATCGCCGGATGGGTGAACAGTAGTTGCTCGATCTCGCGCGGGTAGATGTTCTCCCCTCCGCGGATGATCATCTCCTTCAGCCGGCCCTCGATGTAGCAGTAGCCGCGCTCGTCCATCGAGCAGAGGTCGCCGGTGTGCAGCCAGCCGTCGGCGTCGATCGCCGCCGCGGTCGCGGCCGACATTTCGAAGTAGCCCTGCATCACGAGATAGCCGCGGGTACACAGTTCGCCGACGGTCCCCGGTGGCACGGTCTCTCCCGTGGCTGGGTCGATGATCTTCACCTCCGTCTGCGGCAGCGGCTGCCCCAGTGAGCGGGCCCGGTCCTCGGGCGTGTCGTCCGGGCGGGTCTGCGTGATCACTGGCGACGCCTCGGTCTGGGCGAAGACGATCAAGAGTGGGATCCCCAGGCTTGATTCGACCCGCCGCACCAGGTCGGGTGACACCGTCGCCCCCCCGGCGACGGCGCTGCGCAACGAGGACAGATCGCGGCGGGCGAAGTCCGAATGCTCCAGCATCGCGATCAGCATGGTCGGCACCCCGCCCAGTAGCGTGCCGCGCTCGGACTCGACTAGCGCCAGCTGCAGGGCCGGGTCGAAGAAGGGCATCAGCACCTGGGTGGCGAGGCGCTGGACGGGCCCGAGCGTCAGCATCACGCAGCCGGCGGTGTGGAACAGCGGCATTGGATTCACCAGCACGTCGCCCGGCGCGATCCCCTGGCGCTGCGCGAACAGGCGGGCGTTGTTGGTAATGCCGTAGTGGTGGAGTACCGCCCCCTTGGGAAACCCGGTCGTCCCGGACGTGTACTGGATCTGCGCCGCGTCCTCCGGCCGCACCTCGGGCAGCCGCTCGGTTGGCGAGCCGGAGGCGCAGAACGCGTCCCAATCAGTGAACGGGATCACCTCGCGCAGCTCCGCGAGTTGTGGCCGGACCGCCTCCAGCGTGGCGGCCATCGGGTTGCCGCGGTACTCCGGCACCAGGAAGATCCCGCTGGCGCGCGACTGCTTCAGCACGTACGTTAGCTCGGCAGATTTGTAGGCCGGGTTGACGGTGACCAGCGCCACCCCCGCCAGAGCGGCCCCGAACTCCAGGAACAGCCACTCCGGGATATTGTTGGCCCAGACGGCCACCCGCTCACCGGGCGCGAAGCGCCCCAGCAGCGCCCGCGCCACGCGCTCGGCCCCGTCCATCAACTCGCCGTAGGTCCAGCGCCGGTGGGCGGCCTGATCCGGGACGCCCTCGACGAGCGCCGTGCTGTCGGCAGCGCGCCCGGCGGCGTCGCGGAGGATGCTGCCGACGGTGGTCTCCAGGATCGATTCGGAGGTGTCGGCCGGCCAGTAGGATTGGGTGATCGGGCTCGCGCGCATCGCTGCCTCCCTCGAGGTACTCCTCACTCCCCGCTCCGCAGGGCGTGAGCGATCTCGCCCAGCGCCCGCACGCTGTATTGCGCCGCCTGCTCGGAGACCAGCGTCGACAGGTCGATCGGCACCGCGTAGCGGAGGCCGGCCTCGCCGAAGGCGCGTAGCTTGCCCACGATCTGCTCGGGCGTGCCCAGCAGCACGCCCTCCAACATCGCCGGCGGCACGCCGTCGATCGCCTCGTCGAGCAGGGTGCGGTCATATCGCTGCGGCATGATGTCGACGTAGCCTCGGAAGCCGCCGCTTCCCAGCGGGTGCTCCCGGCCGAAGAGCTGCCAGACTTCCGAGGGCATCAGCAGGCCGAAGAAGCGCGCCGCTCTGCTGCCGAGCATCACCCGCGCCTCCTCCTCGGTGGGTGCCGCGAGGATGGGCGGATGCCAGGCCGGGGTGATGGCATCCGGATCGCGCCCGGCGTCGCGGGCCGCGTGGCGGATGACCTCCAGGCGGGCCGCGTAGTCGTCCGGTGAGGCGACGATCACCGGGTACCAGCCGTCGCCGTACTGTCCGGTGAGCCGGAGCATGCGCGGGCCGTGCGCGGCCACCCAAATCTCCGGGATCCTGCCGTCGGCCGGCTGGATGTCCAGCACGGCGTCGGTAAGACGGAAGTGCTCGCCCGGGAAACTGAAGGGGCCCCGCGCCGTGAAGGCTTGACGGATGATTTGGAGGGCCTCCTCCAACCTGCTGACGGACCGAGAGAAGTCCAGGCCGTAGGGCTCCGTGTTCATCCGCTCGCCGGCCCCGATGCCCAGGATTGGCGGGCGGTCGCTCAGGTGCGACAGGGTCAGCATCGCCTGCGCGATGAGGATCGGATGGCGGCGGATGGGCTCGGTGACCCCGACGGCGAGCCGAAGGCCCTCGGTCTTCCCCGCGAGGTAGCCAAGCAAGGTGGGGAAATCGAACCATTCGTGAGGCGAGGTGCTCAGATTGGCCAGCCAGCTGAACTCCTCATCCCATGCGGCGTGGGGGAAGAAATCCACCACGTGGTCCCAGATGAAGAGGGAATCGAGCTGCGCCTGTTGAGCGGCGGCGGCGAGCTGCTCGACAACAGCCAACGGCGGCTTGGCGGGGACGTATATGCCGACGTCGATGCGAGGAAGTGCCATCATCCGCTCCTTCCACCACGCGGCCGGTAGCCGCGAATCCCTACCACCAGCGCACCACACCACCGCGCCATTCAGCACTCAGGGCGGCTCCCGTTCCTGCTGGATCAGCCGCGGCGCAGGATCTTGTCCGATGCCCACTTGGAAACCTCGACGTCCGGCCAGATTCTCCGAATGATGGTCCTCTGAGCGTGGGCGGACTCCCGAGCATCGGCGCCTCCGTCTGGGCGACGGGCCCCGATCGGCGGGGCGGGATGGCCCCAGTCTAGGCGTCGTCGAGCGATCCGCCATCTAGAGGCTCTAGAGCACGGCTCTATATCTTTCGGCCGCGCTCAGTCGTCGGACGGCTCGCCCAGCCCCTTCCGGCGCGCCCATTCGGCCACCTGCCAGCGCGACCGCAGCCCGAGCTTCTCCAGGATGTGGTGCATGTGGACGCCGGCGGTCCCGACGCTGATCACCAGCGCTTCGGCGATCTGGCGGTCTGTGTAGCCACGGCCCACTAGCCGTGCCACCTCCCGCTCCCGCCGAGTGAGCGCGTCCGGCGGCTGCCGCTGCCGGCGTGGCACGGCCGCGGCCACGGGCACCGGAGGCGCCTCGTCGGCCAGAGCGTCGGCGATGGCCTCCTCTTGCGACAGCGCACGGCCCTCGCCCCATGCGGCGGCGAAGCGCGGCTCGCCCAGCGCAGCACGCAGCGCCGCCAGGCGCCGCTCGCGCCGCATCTGGCGCTCGCCGAGCAAGACGGTGCCGCTGGCTTCGCGCAGCGCCTCGCCGGCGCCGTAGAGTCGCGCCGCGCGGTCTGCCCGTCCGCTAGCGCTCGCGATCCAGGCTAAACCCTCGATGGCGTCCGGGATGTTCCAGCGATCCCGAAGGTGGCGGGCGAGCACCAGCCGCTCCTTCAACAGCGCCGTCGCCCGCGCGTGGTCGCCCTGCCGAGCGGCTATCTGCGCCAGGGCGCGCAAGACGAAGCTGACGCCGGCCGAGTCCGCGCGTTCCATCGACAGGGAGCGCCCTTCCTCCAGCAATCGCGTGGCTGCGTCGAGATCGCCCTGGACGCGCCGCGCCTCCGCCATCAGAAACAGCGCCCACGGGGTGAGGACGTCGTCGCCGGTGGCGCGGGCGAGGGCCAGGCTCTCCTGGCCACGCCGTAGCGCGGTGTCCGAGTCCCGGTGGCGCCGGACGAACCCCTCCAGCCAGAGGGACCAGCTCAGCCCGTGCCGGTCCCCGAGCGCACACCACGCGGCGACACTCTCGGCCGGCAGCGCGCCGGCCGCTTCGGTGCTCTCCTGCATCGCCGCCAGCCACCCGGCGGCGAACAGCGCCTTGGCTCGACCGGGCGTCGGGCCGGCCGGATGTGACCGCGCGAGGAACTCCGCCAGCCAGCGGCGCCCTTCGCCCACGTGCCCGCGGCCGTCCCAGAAGCGCCACAGCGCGCCGACCAGCCGCAACCCTAGCTCATGGCGTTCCGGCGCCGCCCGGCTCCACTCTAGCGCGGCCCGCAGGTTGTCCAGGTTGCGCTCCAGGCGATCGAACCATGCAGCCTGGCCGGAGCGCAGCAGCCTCGGCTCGGCCGCTTCGACCAGCGCCAGGTAGACTTCGGCATGCCGCTGTCGCGTCGCCTCCTCCTCGTCGCTGGCTCGGAGGCGCTCCAGCGCATACTGCCGGAGGGGCTCCAGCATTCGATACCAGGCACGCCCCCCGCGCTCCTCGGCCACGACCAAGGACTTGTCCACGAGCTGCGTCAGCCGGTCCAGCACCTCGGTGGGGGCGATCTCGTCGCCCGCGCAGACCGTCTCGGCCGCGTCCAGCTCGAACCCGCCGGCGAAGACGGCCAGGCGACGGAACGTCACCTGCTCCTCGCGGGCGAGCAGGGCGTGGCTCCAATCGAACGCTGCTCGCAGCGTCTGCTGCCGGGCGGGCGCCGTGCGATGGCCACCCACAAGTAGGCGGAAGATGTCCTCGAGATGGTCGGCGAGCTGCTCGATCGGCAGCGCCCGCGTGCGCGCCGCCGCCAGCTCGAGCGCCAGCGGCAGTCCGCCCAATCGTGCACAGACCCGCGCCACCGTCGCCGCGTTGGACTCGGAGAGCACGAAGTCCGACCTAGCCGCCCGGGCCCGCGCCACGAATAGCTGCACCGCCGGCGAGCGCGCCACATCCTCCAATGGGAGCAGGCGCTCCAGGTCGGGCACCGCGAGCGGGGGCACCCACCGGGTCACCTCGCCCGCAACCTGCAGCGACTCGCGACTGGTGGCCAGGATGCGCATCGTGGGGCATCCCCGCAGCAGGCGATCGGCCAGCGTCGCCGAGGCCTCTACCAGATGCTCGCAGTTGTCCAACACCAGCAGCACCGAGCGGGTCCGTAGCACCGCGATCAGCGTCTCGGCTAGCGGCCGGTCGGGTGCCGCCTGCACCCCGAGGACCGCGGCGACCGCCTCCGTCACCAGCCGCGGTTCGGCCAGGCCGGCCAACTCGACGACCCAGACGCCGTCCGGGAAGGACTCGACGATCTCCTGCGCGAGCGCCAGCGCCAGCCGCGTCTTGCCGCAGCCACCGGTGCCCGTCAACGTGAGCAGATGCCCGTACCCGCCGAGTAGGAGCGGGCGCAACGCTTCCAGCTCAAGCTCGCGACCGATCAGCGGCGGGACGTAAGCCGGCAGGTTGTGTCGCTCACCGACCATACGCCGTCCCCGCCAATCACTCCAGCCGCCGCGCCAGTGGCCGACTCAGTGCAGCAGGTCGCGCCCACAGGCCGGGTGGACCCCCCGGGTAAAAGTACCCCGGCCAGGCGCCGTCCACAAGGGGCGCGAAGCTTTACGTCTCCTCGCGGCGATCAGGAGAGGCAAGGTCCGGGGGCAGGCCTCGCACATGTTCCTTTCGGCCCGAATGGAGGCGCCGCGAAGGCGCGGCTATACTCCCAAGCAGGCCTCACCGCGCCGAGGCGGTGTGGGGAAACGACGGGCGGGCCGGGCACGCGGCCCGGCGCGCTCGGCTCGGCGGCGCGGCGCAGGATCGATCGGCGTCGTGGCCTGCTGATTGCACCGTGGGAGTGATGGACGGACTCGCCGGCCGGTGCGCGGCCGATCGGACGACCGGCGCGCTCGCTTTCCCCGAACACCTAACGGAGGGGTTCGCATGAAGCTCGAGATGTTCCACCTGATGCCGTATCGGGAGCTGCCGGAGGACTTTGCCGAGAGGTACCGCAGCGTCTGGGTGGACATCCCGAGCCACCTGTTTGACCCGGTCCGCGCTCACGAGATGTACAACGACACGCTCGACGAGCTGGAGTACGCCACAACGGTCGGCTACGACGGCGTCTGCGTGAACGAGCACCACGGCAACGGCTACGGCATGATGCCGTCGCCGAACATCATGGCCGCCACGCTGGCGCGACGGACGCGCGACGTCGCCCTGATCGTCCTGGGCAACTCGATCGCCCTCTACAACCCGCCGCTGCGGGTGGCCGAGGAGTTCGCGATGCTGGACTGCATCAGTGGCGGCCGGCTCGTCGCCGGCTTCCCGGTCGGCAGCAGCCAGGACGTGAACTTCGCCTACGGGATGAACCCCGCCACGGTGCGCGACCGCTACTACGAGGCCGAGCGGCTGATCATCGAGGCGTGGACCAACCCCGACGTCTTCTCGTTCGACGGGAAGTACACCCAGCTCCGCTACGTGAACATCTGGCCGCGGCCGATTCAAGAACCGCACCCGCCGATCTGGATTCCCGGCGGCGGCTCGATCGAGACCTGGGGCTGGTGCCTGGAGAAGGGCTACCTGTACGCCTACCTCTCCTACTCCGGCTTCAAGCGCGGCAAGCTGGTGATGGACGGCTTCTGGAAGAAGGCCGACCAGATGGGCGTCGAGCGCAACCCCTACCATGCCGGCTTCCTCCAGCTCGTCGCCGTGGGCGAGTCGGAGAGCGAGGTGGAAGAGAAGTTCGGCCCCCACGGCGAGTACTTCTACAACAAGATGCTCCACACCTACCCGGGCTTCCAGGACGCGCCGGGCTACCGGACGCTCGACACCATCAAGATGGGCCTGCTCGGGCAGACGACGAAGTTCGGCGACCGGCCGCCGAGCCTGACCTGGAAGGAGCTGCTGGAGAACGGCAACATCGTCGCCGGCACCCCGAGCCAGGTCGTCGAGCAGCTCGAGCACGTCATCAAGGACCTCCACATCGGCCACCTGATGGTGCTCAACCAGTTTGGCTCGATCCCGCACCAGCTCGCGATGGACAACATCAAGCTGATGGGCGAGAAGGTCCTGCCCAAGCTGCGCCACATCTGGGACGGCCAGCACGAGGACCGCTGGTGGATCAAGCCGCTCGCCAGCCGGCGCCCGGTGTCCCCGCTCCGCGTACCGGCGGCGACGCCGGCCCGGGCCGAGGCGCCGACCGTGGCCGGCGTGCGCTGATCGTCCAGCCCGGCCGGTCCGGTCGATCGTGCGCCCACCAGGCGGACTCGACCGGGCCGCGTCAACCCCCGAAGGAGGGGATCGCATGCGCACGC
>JALYGH010000408.1 GCA_030777205.1 Chloroflexota bacterium | reverse complement strand
GGGCCGACATCGAGCACCCCCTGCTACCAAGGCAGCGGTCGTCCGCTGATCGGCTACCAGTAGACGCGCACCAGCCCCACTGCGCAAGCGTCCGGGCCGCTTGATTCACCAAAAGTGAGGGAGAGCCAGCATCATCTGGCCGAGTCTGGTCGTGCCGTTGGCCGGGAGTTCGCCTTCCACACAGGAAGCGAACTGCGGGGAGGCGCCGCGCCTCCGAGAACCTTTTGTACAGAGGTCCCTCCCGCGGCGTACAGAACCGACCGCTGTTGTATGGCCCGGACCGGGAGAGAGACGGGATGACCGACGACTAGCGGGCGAGTGCTGCAGCGGGCATCAGGACCGCCGCGCGTGACGGATCGGCGCACCGGCCGTCGGGCCACGTTCGCGGACGCCCCCGCTTGCATGGGGTCTCCCGGCGAGGCCCAGCCGGAGGCGAGCCGCTGGCCGCCGGCGCGCCGAGCGGCACGCTGCCCCCGCCGAGCCCCTTGTGTACGCCCAACCCACGGAGCTGCCGTCGTTCGTGCCCAGCGAGCTGTACAAGAGGGAATGGACTTGTCTACCTGGGGGATGGCCGTGAGATCGGCCGGCCGGGTGAGTGCGTCCGCGACACACGGTGCCTTTGCCTCGCGCGGCTTTCTTGGCCCGGACGAATCGGATGTTGCCGCCCCGCTGCATCTGGTGCAGCGGGGCGGGCGCACCGTGGCCCTGGGTGGCGCGTCCCTCCTGACCTACACTAAGCGTTGATCCGTCCAATCTTCGGGGTCTGTCCAGGTCTCCGCGTGAGGCGTAGAGGAGCATGATCGGCGGGGCTCCCGGGCCGGCGACTACGGGCGCCGTCAGTCCCCTGCCACGGGGGATGACGGGCTTCGTCTCCAGCACCCTGCCGTACCTGCGGGCCCACTGGGTGGAGGCGGGGCTCGTGTTCGCGATGCTCATCCCGAGCATCGCCTTCGTCACGCTCCAACCGCTCATCTATCGGGCCATCGTCGACCAGGCGATCGTTCCGGCCGACGCCGAGCGCCTCGCCTTCCTCGTCGCCCCGCTCGCGGCCCTGCTCGGGGTGCGATTCGTCGGCGAGCTGGGGCGCGACTATGTCGCCGGGCGCCTCGCGGCGGCGGCGGTGGGCGACCTGCGCGTCGCTATCTTCAACCACTGTCAGCGCCTCTCGCTCGAGTTCTACGCGCGGACCGACTTGGGCGAATTGATGGGCCGGTACGCGACGAGCCTCGACGCCATCGAGAACGCCCTCGCGCGAGATGTTCCCGCGCTCGTCGCGCGCGGCCTGACGCTGGTTGCCTGCGTCGCGATCCTCTTCAGCATCGAGGCCCGCCTGGCCGCCATCGGCCTCGTGCTCATGGCGCTCCTCGCCCTCAGCCCGCGGGTGCTGGGGCCGAAGGTGCAGCGGGCGAGCTACCGTCGCCAGGAGGATGCCGCTCGGGTCGCCAACGCCGTGCAGGAGAACCTCGCGGCCCAGCCGGTCGTCAAGGCGTTCGCGCTGCACGATCCGGCGCTCGCACACCTGCGGAATCAGGTCGCCCGCCTCACGCGGAGCACGGTGCAGTTCAGCCTGCTCGGCGGCGTGCTGGCGGCGATCATGAGTTCGGGCGGCGCATCGCTGAACGTGCTGGCGGTCGGCCTGGGGGCGTTCATGGTCATCCGGGGCGACTTCTCGTTGGGTACGCTCATCGCCTTCCTGGACCTCATGTGGTACGTCACCGATTCCCTGCAGGGGCTAGCGACCGGCATCCGTCCGCTCCAGCAGGCGGCCGCCGCGACTGAACGAATTCAGGAACTCCTGAACGAGGAGCCCCGGGTCGTCGACGCGCCGGATGCGCGACCGCTGCCCCGCTTCTCGGGAGAGCTCCGCCTCGACGACGTCAGCTTCTCCTACACCGGGGCCGAGATGAGCCTGGACCGGGTGAGCCTGGCCATCCCGCGCGGGAGCTCGGTGGCGCTTGTCGGTCCGAGCGGATGCGGCAAGAGCACGGTGCTCAGCCTCTTGCTGCGGTTCTACGACCCCGTCCGCGGCTCCGTGACGTTCGACGGCCGCGACCTGCGGCAGGCCACCCAGGCCTCGCTGCGATCGCAGGTCGGCGTGGTGTTCCAGGACAGCTTCCTGTTCAACACCACCGTCCGCGAGAACATCCGCCTCGGCCGGGTCGACGCGAGCGACGCCGAAGTCGAGGCCGCCGCCAGGCTGGCCGAGATCGACGCCGACATCAAGGCGTTGCCGGCCGGCTACGAGACGCTGGTCGGCGAGCGGGGCGGGCGACTCTCGGGTGGCCAGCGCCAGCGCGTCGCGATTGCCCGGGCCATGCTGCGCGAGCCGGCGATCCTGATCCTCGACGAAGCAACATCGGCGCTCGATCCGGGGACCGAGGCGGCGATCAATGCGACGCTCCGGCGGGTAGCGCGCGGCCGGACCCTCATCTCGGTGACGCATCGGCTCTCCACGATCACGGATGCGGACCGGATCTTCGTGTTCGAGCGCGGTCGCCTGGTGGAGCAGGGGCGGCACGGCGACTTGCTGGAGCGCGGCGGGACCTATCGCACATTGTGGGAGAAGCAAGCGGGCCTGGTCGTCAGCGAGGACGGCTCGCGCGCGGCGGTTGAAGCCGCGCGCCTCCGCTCGATCCCGATCCTCCGCGAGCTCGAGGACGGTCTCCTCGAGGAGCTCGCGGCGCGCTTCGCGACCGAAGGGAGCATTGGGGGGCGGACCGTCGTCCGCGAGGGGGAGCACGGCGACACGTTCTATATCATCGCCCGGGGCTCGGTCGAAGTGCTGTCGTACGGGGCGTCGGGCGAGGAGCGCCGCCTCGCAGTACTCCAAGACGGCGACCACTTCGGCGAGCTTGCGCTCCTGAGAAACCTACCTCGGAGTGCCACGGTCCGCACGCTCGTGCCGACGGTCTTCCTGACCCTGCGCCGCGACCACTTCGCGGACCTCCTGGGGAAGGCCCCGCAGCTGGGCGAGATGCTCGAGCAGGTTCACCTCGATCGCCTGGCCGCCACTCGGTCGTGCAGCTGAGCCACAGCGTGCGGAACGGTCGCATAGGCCGGCTCGTCGAGCCCGTTCAGCCGGCGGGATACGAGTAGTGGAGCGGCGTACCCGTCGCTCGGTCGCCGGCCTCCGACACTGCGCGCGTATCGTGGTGCTCCCACGGGGCGTCGCCTATTCGGGCCGACCACCTGACGTGGCAGTACCCCGGGCCGGCCAGTTCGCAGACGAACTCGACCGCGACTTCCGTCCCGCGTTCAACCGAAACTGCGCGATTCAGCGGGAACGTCGCCAGGCGCCAGTGGGTCTTCGGGGCACCCGGGGCGTTGGTGAGCGACGTGCCCGGCGCGAGTTCGGCCGTGAACCAGGCGACGAGCGACGTCAAGCGCCCCGGCTTGGTCACCGGGAAGGTGAGTGCTGCTCGGAAGGGGCGGGACCCCTCGTCGGGGGAGCATCGGTACGCATCGGTCACCCACAGCGCCTGCGGCCGGGCGAGCAGGTCACCCTCCCCCAGGTCGTAGTCGGCGAAGATCGGCTCCTGGGCCCTGCGCTCCGCCATGACCCTTAGGTCGACACCGTAGGGCTTGCCCCGCCAGAACGCCATGTCGGCGTCGAGATCGGCATCGCTCGCGAGGGCCATCCAGCCCGTCACGTGCTCGGGGATCATCTTGCCGTTCGCGTTCAACCAGCGGTCGCGAGCCAGCAGCACCGCCGGGAGGAGGTTCTCGTCGATGCCGTAGCTCCCGATCCATTCCGAGATCATCACGTCGGCGAGCTCCGGGAGCTCGACCTCCTCCATGCCGCCGCGGATGATCTCCACGCGGTCCGCGACGCCATTGTGCTCGAAGACCTGACGGGCCACGTCCGCCGTGCTCGTCCGCTCGATGGCGTAGACCTTCCTGGCGCCTGCCTGGGCCGCGAAGACGCTCAAGATCCCGGTGCCGGTCCCCAGGTCCGCGACGACGTGGCCGGGCTTGACCGTGTCGAAGATCGCCTCACGGTAGCGTTCACACCGGACGCGGTCGCGCAGCATCCGACGGTGAATGATCGGGCTGCTGTAGTCCTCGACGAACACTTCCCACCGCCGCAGCGAGATGTCGGCCCGGGCCGGGTGTACGGAGAGAGGCCGTCGTCCCCGCCTGAGCCCCAGCGTCTGGCACGATCCCCGAGCGCGGCCCCGCAAGGCTGCGTGTGTCACGGAGGCGTCGCCGATGCGCGCAGGATACCCGCCGCGGCGATGTCCGTCAAGCCTCGGCGCCACCGCGATCAGGGGGCTGTGGCGGCAGTGGCCGGCTCGATCCGCAGGCGGATGCCGTGGCGGGGGGCGCTGGCGTTGCTGTCCTGGCCGCCCTGCTGCTCGCGGCCGTCATGGTCGCCGCGACCGGGTGGTGGTGAGCGCCGAAACTGCCGGCGGCTGTCGGCGACTTGACAGATAATCTCGCGCGGGTGACGTACGCTTGCGGTAGCACGCATCTGCGAGGCGCTGGCCGGCGCCTCCCGCGTCTCCGGGAGTG
>JALYGH010000407.1 GCA_030777205.1 Chloroflexota bacterium | reverse complement strand
CGGCCGAACTGTCCAGTCCACTCTACGTCACCGGCGTGGACATGCTGGTGAACGCGGGTGAACGCTCGGTGAAGACACGCGGCCGGCGAGTCCGCGGTTGCGGATCCGGCTTTGCGCGCTATCATTGGCGCGCTGCCGAATCGCCCGAACCTTGCACGCCGGCCGGTCCTAGCGGAGACGGCAATGCAGCGACGCACCCCTCGCCCAGCCAAGACGCCGGCCCCCCGGCGTCCGTCCCAGGCCGGCCGCCCCGGCCGCCCGTCCTCCTCCGGGACCGCCATCCCGCCCATGTCGCCGAAAGCCGAGCGGTTGTACCGCCAGGCCGAGGCCGCCCAGGCGCGCAACGAGGTCACCGCCGCCCGCGACCTGCTGGAGGAGGCGATCCGCTGGGCTCCCCACGTCCACCTGTACCTGGCCTACGCGACGCTGGCGGAGCGCGGCGGCGGCACCGATCGCGGGATCTCGGTGCTCCAGAGCGGGATCAAGCAGTTCCCGCACGCGGCCCCGCTCTACGTCAGCCACGCCGCCCTGCTCGTGCTCCGCGGCCGGGCGGATGAGGCGCGGCTCACCCTCCAGCGCGGCCTGAAGCGCAATCCGGACGCGGCGACACTCCACTGGGCCCTCGCCAGTCTGCTCGTCGACGTCGGCAACGAGCGCGACTTCGCGTCCGCCGCGCGCCACGCGCGGCGGGCCGAAGAACTGGGGCTGATCCAGGTCAGGGATGACCCGCGGTACCGAACCCTCTGGTTCGTCACCGGTTCGCGCCTGGGCCGCCAGACCGTCGCCTGCTTCCGCGCCGCCGGCTTCGACGTGCGGGTCGAGCGGCTCACCGACGAATACGCCGACCTCGCCGTGCGGACCGAGCAGCCGGCCTACACGGATGGGTACGGCCTGGGCGGCAAGGTGCTCGCCCGCTGCTACCTGCGCGACGTCATCGACTGGGCCACGTTCCTCCGCTTGGCGGAGGCGCTGACCGAGCCGGCGTATCCGGAGCTCAATCAGGATGTCGCCTTCGCCATCCTCCCCGATGCGACACGGTGGCACAACGCTCTCTATCGCTTCATCGGCGACAGCCACGAGGCGATCGTCCCGCTCGACTACGAGACGCTCGCCGGCGCGGACCTCCAGCAGGTGCTCGACCGGTGGCTGTCGCGGCGCAACCTGTTCGACGATCGCTTCCCGGTCTCCGGTCGCCACTTCTACGGCCGGGAGCTCGAGCTGCGCCAGATCCGCGGCAACATCGACGACGGGCGCCACACGGGCCTCTACGGGCTGCGCAAGGTCGGGAAGACGTCGTTGCTGTACCAGTTGCGCGAGACCCGCCCGCTCGACCTGGTCGTCTACGTGGACCTCCAGGAGATCCGCGGGACCGGCCAGCAGGACTGCGCGTACCTCTACTGGGCCATCGGCCGCCGGCTCCACGAGCTGGTGAGCGAGCGGCCGCTGCTGGGGCCCGACCTGGCGAACGAGTGGCTGAAGCTCGGGGCGGTGCCGACCTACTCGTCGATCCGCCAGCCGCAGCACAACGCCCTCCGCTTCGACGAGGACATGTCGCGCCTGCTGGACGCCCTGGCCGCCGACGGCACGATGACGGACGCCAGGGTCGTCATCACGATCGACGAGCTGGAGTACATGCTGCCAATCTCCGACGCCAACCCCGGCTTCCGCGGCTACGCCGACTTCTTCGCCTACCTGCGCGGCCTCGGCCAGCGGACGCGGGGGCGGGTCGTCAGCGTCGTCACGGCCGCCAACCCGCTCGTCAGCGAGACGCCGAGCTGGGGCTCGCGCGAGAACCCGGTGTTCCAGTTCTACCAGGACGTGTTCCTGCCGCCCCTGGACGAGGACGCCTGCGCCGAGATGGTCGAGCAACTGGGGCGCGGCATGGGCGTGTCGTTCGATCGAGACAGCCTGCGGTCGATCTACCGCGAGGCGGGCGGCCACCCGTACATCACCCGCCAGCTCTGCGGCCACATCGTGCGGGGCTACGCCTACCGGCCGCTCCGCATCACCCGCCAGATCATCGAGGACAGCCTCGAGACGTTCGTCCGCGACAAGGGATCGATCTTCGAGGAGATCCTCTACAGACTGGAGACGCACTTCCCGGAGGAGAACGAGCTGCTGCCCTTCATCGCGGATGGCGTGGTCGCGCCGGCCGATCTTGCGACGCTGGTGGACCAGCCGATCGATCGGACGCTGCGGCACCTGCTCGGCTACCAGATCGTCGAATACGTCGGCGGCGAGTATCGGATCAAGATCCGCCTCCTCGACCGCTGGCTGCGCCGCTTCCGGCTCGGGCGGCTGGACTGACCGATGCGGCCCGCCGCGAACCCGTACCGTTGGGACGTCGTGGACCCGGGCCTGTTCTACGGCCGGCGCGAGGTCGCCGCCTACCTCGTCGAGCGCCTGGTCGCCGGCGATCGGTTCGCGGTCGCCGGCGGCCGACGGATGGGCAAGACGACGCTCCTGCGGAAGCTGGAAGCCGACCTGAACGACATCGAGCGGACGGGCGGGCTGGTCGTGCTGCCGATCGTGGTCGACGCGAGCGAGCTGCTCGAGGCGTCGGTCGAAGCCGCCTACCGGTTGCTCACCCGCCGGGTCGGCCGGGCGGCGCGCGACGCGGAGCTGCCGTCCGGAGAGGAAGAGGCGACGAGCGGGCCGGCCTTCGCAGACGCCCTGCTGGCGCTGGTCCGGGCCGCCCGCGCGCTCGGCCGGCTCCAGCTCGTGTTCCTCTTCGACGAGATCGAGCGGGTCCTGGCGACCGACTGGGGCGGCGGGTTCCTGGCCCACTGGCGCATGCTCCTGAACAACATGGGCGAGCTGTCGCGGTCCGTCAGCGCCGTGTTCTGCGGCGCGCGGGGCGTCTACCGGATCGCCCAGGACGCGGGATCGCCGCTCGGCAACATCCTGGCCTGGCTCGAGCTGGAGCTGTTCAGCTACGCCGAGACGGCGCGGCTCGTCCGCGAGCCGTCCCGCCACCCCTGGCCGGAGGCCCTCGTCGAGCGGGTCTACGACGCGAGCGGCGGCCACCCGTGCCTGGTCCAGTACCTGATGCGGCGGGTGTGCGACCGCGACGCGGATCGGTGGCCCGACACGCTCGCCGAGGCGGAACGGAGCTTCCTCCGCGAGCATTCGATGGTGTTCGAGAGCTGGTGGCAGAGCTTCGACGAGCCGGCCCGGGCCATCTACGCCGAGTTGGCGGGGGGCACCGCGGTATCCGAAGGGGAGCTGATCGCGCGGTTCTCGGGGGACGGGAAGCGCGCGCTCGACGTCCTGGCGCACACCGGGGTCGTTCGCTGGGACCGCTCCGCGCGGACCGTCCAGGCGGCGGGGGCGCTGTTCGGAGCCTGGGCGCGGGACGGGGGCCTCCTGGGGCGCCACGGCGGCAGCATGGCGGCGGACGACCAAAACGCAGACGGGCCGC
>JALYGH010000406.1 GCA_030777205.1 Chloroflexota bacterium | reverse complement strand
GAGGCGCCCTTCCAACATGACCTCGCGCCCCTGGTACGCGCCCGGGTTGGCGGCGACCTGGCCGACGCCCACCGACGCGGCACGCGTCGGGTCCACCGGGATGTTCGGTGCCATCGGCGCCGATCCGCCCGCCGGCTGCTGCTGCGCGGCGGCCGGCGCGGCCACCGCGAACGGGAGGGCCAGCATGCTCACGGCCGCGGTTGCCACGGCCAGCCGGCTGCGCAGTGCCGGCCGCCGAAGAGCTCGCTCGCTCGGCCCCCAGATCTCCCGACTTCTCCCGATCATGCTCGTGCCTCCTGCAATCTGCCAATGTGCGGTTGGCCGCTCTGCCGTCCGCTCCGCGTGCCACCCGCCCCGGTCAGCGCGCTACGCCAGCCGAGTGCTCCACCAGCGCCGGAGCGCCCGGTGCGATGCCCGGTCGGGCCCGGCCACGGAGGGGTCCAGCCTGTGTAGCCAGTGTAGGATCGACGTGGGGACGCTCCGGTTGACGCCCGTCACCGTGCCGGTGAACGCCCGTGAACGAGCGTGAACGGCCCGCGTAGGCCCGCGTCCCGGACATCGCCTGCTGCCTGTCCTGCCTCGCCCAACGCCCGGGCCGTCGAGCGCCACACCGTGGCGGAGGCGCTATCATCCCGCCGCGAGGGAGGAACCCATGACCACCATGAGCGTGATCGACGCGGCCGGGGCGCTGAGCCGGACCTTCGTGGCCGACATGGAGGCGCTGCCGGTCGGCACCTGGGAGCAGCCGTGCGACTGCACCGGCTGGACGATCGGCGGGGCGGTCATCCACCTCTGCCAGGTGGCGGAGCTGCTCGGCGACAGCATCACGCGCGGCATCGCCGGCGACGACGGCCCGCCGCCGCTCGCCGCGACCGCGGGCATCCCGGCCTGGCGGGCCCACCGCGCCGAAGTTATGAAGGCGTCGCTCACCCTCCCGCCCGCCGAGCTGCTGGAGTGGTATCGCCGCGCCGTCGTGGCGCTGAACGACGCCACCGACGCGATTCCGAATGCCCCGGTCGAAGCGCGCGGCTGGCACCCGGTCGGGCCGCGCCCGCTCGCCTGGCTCCTGGACCAGTGGCTGTTCGAGCTGGCGCTCCACGATTGGGACATCCGCGTGGCGCTCGACCCGACGGCCGAGGTACGCGCGGCCATCCGCGACGCCTTCGGGCGGACGTTGCCGGCCCGGGTCGGGCGCGGGTTCTCGCGGGCCGACGATCCGGCCCTGGCCGGCCGCTACCGCGTCGTGCTGACGGGTGATGCCCCCTACGCGTTCGTCCTGGTCGTCGGCGACGGTCGCGTCGAGGACCGTCCCGACGACGGCGCCCCGGCCGACGCGACGATCCGCACCGACCCGCACGCTTTCGCAGTCGTCACCACCAACCGCCGCCCGGTCGACACGTTCGAGGGCACCGACCGCTGGCGGGTCGAGGGCGACGCCGCGCGGGCGCACGCCTTCGCGCGGGCGTTCAGCGGTTACTGAGCCTTCAGCGACCCGGCGGGGTGGGGGAAGGAGCGACCGACCCAGGCGTAGAGGCGCTCCATGTTCGGGCGATCCGGGCCGTTCTTCTCGTAGCCCGGCACTTCGAGGTAGAGTGGCAGCTCGTCCAGCACCGGGTGGTTGACGAATCGCTCCAACGCCTCGGCACCGATCATCCCGTCGCCCAGGTTCTCGTGGCGGTCCTTGTTCGACCCGAGCGGCGCCTTCGAGTCGTTCAGGTGAATCGCACCGAGCTTGTCGAGGCCGACCAGGCGGTCGAAGGCGTCGAGCGTGGCCTCCAGCTCGTCCGCCGTGCGAAGATCGTAGCCGGCCGTGAAGACGTGGGCGGTGTCCATGCAGGCGCCGAGGTGGGCGGGCGCTCCGAGGGTGCGGACCATCGTCCCAAGCTCGTCGAACGTCCCGCCGAGCGTGTCGCCGGCACCGGCGCTCGTCTCGAACAGCAGGCGGACCGGGCCGGAGTAAGCTTCGAGCACCTCGGCGAAAACGGCGCAGGCGCGGTCGAGCGCCCCGGCCCGCTCGGCGCCCCTGGCGCTGCCGAGGTGGGTGACGACGTTGGTCGCGCCGAGCTGCTCGGCCGCCCTAAGCGTGGCGACGAGCGAGCGGGCGGTCTTCTCGCGCAGCTCCGGGTTCTCGCTGGCCGGGTTCACCAGGTAGATCGCGTGGACGGCGACGGGTCCGAGCCCGGCCGTCGTGCAGGCGTCGGTGAAGGCGGCGCACTCTTCGGGCTTCACGCTCGGCGGGCGCCACATCTGGGGCGAGCTGGCGAAGACTTGGACCGCCTCGCAGCCGATCTCGACGGCCTTGGCCGGGATGCCCTTCAAGCCACCGCCCGAGACGTGGGCGCCGAGGCGCACGCGCGGCGACGCGCGGGTCGTGGTCGCGGCATCGGCGGTCATTCGACTGTCGATTCCCTGGCTGTCGATCACCTGGCTGCTGGTCGGCATAACGCTCCCTCCCGCTGGCGGGGCGCCAGTGTAGCACGGGCGGGTTCTCCCTCAGCCCCCGGCCGCTTCTCCCTGCCCATCAGAAGGGGCGCACTTGTGAAACGAGAGGCTGGCCACGTCTTTGCTATACTCGAAATGCGTGTGTCTCGTGACGGGGAGTGTCCGCGGTGTCATTTTTCATCACCGATAAGTGTGTCGGGTGCAGCGCCTGCGAGCAGGTCTGCCCCGTCGACGCGATCAGCGGCGTCAAGAAAGAGCTGTACTTCATCGACCCCAAGATCTGCATCGACTGCGGGGCGTGCGGTCGCGCGTGCCCGTACGATGCTATCCTCGATACCTACGGCGACCTTGCCGTCAAGGTGCGCCGCACCGAGTGGCCGAAGCCGGTCGTGACCGACGAGATCTGCTCGGGCTGCAAGTACTGCATCGACATCTGCCCCTTCGACTGCCTCAGCCTTGAGGACGTGAACGGCCAGCCGTGGGCGTCCGTGGCGCGGCTGACGAACCCGAAGGCGTGCGTGTCGTGCTATCTGTGCGAGGCGTCCTGCGACAAGGGCGCGATCGTATTGATGCCGCCGGAGAACGTAGCGCCCGCCGCGTCGAAGCGGTTCAATTAGGGGCGCTGGCCCCGCGCGCATGGCGCACGCGAAAGCCCGCCGAGTGGCTCGGCGGGCTTTCGTCACGCTTGACGCGCGGTACGGGTCGTGCTCGGCGCGTGAGAGAGGGAGGACGGTCCTGATGGACCACGATCACCTGGCCGCCGTGGTCGAGCTGGCCGCCGATGCGGCGCGCGCCGGCGGCGCCGTGCTGCGCGAGGGGTACGGGCGGGTGCACGCCGTCCGCTTCAAGGGCGAGGTCGACCTGGTGACCGAGGTGGACGTGCGAGCCGAGCGGACGATCGTCGACCTGATCCGCGCCCGCTTTCCGCGCCACCAGATCCTCGCCGAGGAGGGCACGACCGGCGGCGACGACCCGGCCCACCGCTGGATCGTCGATCCGCTGGACGGGACGACCAACTACGCCCACGGCCTGCGCGTGTTCTGCGTCTCGGTCGGGTACGAGCTGGACGGGGAGCTGGCCGCCGGCGCGATCTACGACCCGAACGTCGACGAGCTGTTCCTGGCCCAGGCCGGCGGCGGCGCGACGCTGAACGGCGCTCCGATCCGCGTCTCGGAGACGGCCGAGCTGGCGCGGTCGCTCCTGGCGACCGGCTTCCCCTACAACCGCGATCGCCTGCCGGCGGCGCTGCGCCAGTTCAGCCTGCTGAGCGCCCGGGCGCAGGCGGTACGACGGGTTGGATCGGCCGCGCTGGACTGCGC
>JALYGH010000405.1 GCA_030777205.1 Chloroflexota bacterium | reverse complement strand
GCCGAGCACGTCGCGCTGATCCTCGTCCCGATCAGCTGGCTGTACCAGCTCTGGCCAGACCCGCGCCTGCTGCTCGGGATCCACCAGCTCGCGCTGGCGCTGCTCGGCTGGCCGCTGTTCGTCCTGGCACGCCGTGCCCTATCGTCGGACGCGCAGGCACTCGTCGTCTTGGCCTGCTTCTACCTAACCCCCTCGCTGGCCGGCGTCGCGTTGGACGACTTCCACGCCGTGCCGATCGCCACGGTGCCGCTCGCCGTCGGGCTGGCGCTGGTCCTGACCGGCCGCCCGCAGCTCGGCGCGGCCATCGCCCTGCTTGCGTTGCCGATGGAGGAGGAAACGGCACTCGCCGTGGGCGGGCTCGGGGCGCTGCTCTGGGCGCGGCGCCAGCGGCTGCTCGGGATGCTGGTCGGCTCGGCCGCCTTGGTCTGGCTGGCGACGATGGTCTTCGTGGTCATGCCACGCTTTCACGACCCGCGCACACTCGATACCGTTGACGGGAACCGGACCCTTCACCACTTCGAGGAGATCCGGGCCGAGCCGGCCAAGATCGCCGACCGGCTGCTGGGCGAGCGCGGACGGGACGCGGCCGTCTGGCTCGGGCTGCCGACGGGTGGACTCGCCCTCCTGTCACCGTCGACGCTGCTCGTCGGGGCGCCGACGTTCGCGGTGCTGTTCCTCCAGGACCGCGACGACACGTTCGGCCGGCACTGGGTAGTGCCCGTGACTGTCGCGCTCTGGTTCGCCACGGCCCTCGGCCTCGCCCGCTTGCCTCGGGGCGGGCGACGGTCCGCCGGCATCGGGCTGCTCGTCGCCGGCACGGCGCTCTCCTACGTGCTGGTGAGCCCACTGCCGGGCGGCGGCCGGTTCGACGCGGCGGCCCTCGAAACCGACGAGCGGACCTACCTGCTCGAACGAGCCGTCCAACAAGTCCCGGAGGGGGCCGTCGTCGTGGCCAGCCCGAACGTCGTCGCCCACCTGGCGAATCGCGCGGAGGCGTACGTCTTCCCGATCGACAGCCACTACGCGCAGGGGCTGGGCTGGCGGCGCAAGCGCCCCGACTTCTACGTCCTCGACCTGGCGGACGAGTTGACCAGCCGCGTGACCGTCTCGGAGCGGCTCAACCCGCTCGAGGCCGATCGACCGTTCCACATCTGGTCGCCGGGCCGGAAGGTGCTGGTCCTGAGCGACGAGGAGCCGCGCCCGTCGCACCCGCTCGACGCCCGCTACGGCGACCGACTGTTGCTCAAGGGCTACGACGTGGAGCGGACGCCCGACGGCACCCTCGTCCGGCTCTACTGGGAGCGCTACGACACCCTCCGCGGCCGCTACGATCGTGAGCTGACCGTCCTGAACCAGGAGGGAGAGACGGTCCTGTACGAGTTCGACATGGCGCTGTCGTCCACGTACGGCTCCAACAAGTGGAAGCCCGGCCAGACGATCGTCGACGAGGTCCTGGTGCCGCCGGCCGAGGGACTGCTGACGCTGCGGATCGGCTGGGTGGCGCAGGACAAGCGGCGGCCGTTCTTGCTCGCGGACGGCTCCGAGGCGTTCGACCTCGTCCTCCCGGGCGACCGCTAGGGCCGCGCGTCGGATGGTCGCCGTAGCCCCGGCCCGGCTAGAGAACCCGAGTGTGCGCCGGCATCGCTCGGCCGGTCGGGTGGTGGCATCCGGAGCGATGCTGATGGTGGCGTGCCTCGCCTACCTCCTGGCACCGGGGCACCTGCTCGCGATCCTGGGCGGCCTGCCGCTCGGCCGGGAGTCGCTGGCGCTCGCCGGTCTCCTGCTGATCGGCTGGTTCGGGCTTGGCGTGCCCGCGCCGACGCGCCGCACGCAGATGCTCGCATTGGTGGTCGTCGCGGCTACGGTCGTCAAGATCCTGCTCGCCTGGCACGCCCCGACCTACGGACTCGCGGCCAGCTACTACGGCCGCGCTCGCCTGGCCGGCACCCCCGAGCGCTCGACCGAATACCGAAGCTCCGTGGAAGCGTCGGCTACGCGCGTCGAGCCGGGCCCCGGGCCCGGCCTCAACCTCCACTTCTTCAACGATATCGAGCGCTTCAACTACTACGACGGCAACGGGCCGGACCGGAGCACCCTGCCGTTCGCCGTGCGCTGGGAAGGGTGGCTGCACGTCCCGGCCGACGGCGAGTACCCGTTCTCCCTCGCCGCGACGGGCGAGGCGGTGGTGTTCCTGAACGATCGCGCCCTCCTGACCGTCGCCGGCCGCGGCGGTCAGCGCCTTGACCGCGTGGCCGTCCCGCTCGTCGCCGGCGCGCACCCTCTCCGCGTCACCCTGGTCCAGCCCGGCGGCACCGAGACTGAGTTGCGCCTCGACGCCGACCTGGGCTCAGGGATGGGACCACTCCGGGCGCCGTACCTGACTACCCACCCCACCGACGGGGCATGGCTCGCCCGAGATGCCCTTGTGGCGTCGGCCGCACGAGCGCTGGACATCGGCGTCGCTCTGCTGGTGCTCGGCCTGGTCGGCGCACGCGCGGCTGGCCGTCTCCGCGGGCTGGCCGCGGCGCCGGGCGGACGCCTGGCGCGCGCCGAGCGCCCGCTCCTCGCCCTGCTGCTGCTCGCGAGCCTGGGGCACGCTCTCGCCACGACGACCGACCTCTATCGCCAGACCGTGATCCTCGAGGGCGGCCAGGACTGGCTCACCTATGAGTCGTACGCCCGGGACATCCTGCTCAATGGTCCGCTGATGACGCTCGGCGAGCCGCTCGGCAAGGGCAAGCCGTTCTTCTTCCAGCCGTTCTACCCGTATTACCTCGCGCTCATGCACGCGCTGACCGGCGAAGACCTCTGGGGGCCGGTCGTCCTGCAGCTCGTCGGCCTCGGCGTCGCCGGCGTCGTGCCGTACTTCCTGACGAAGCGCCTCTTCGGGGCGCCGGCGGCGGTCGCGGCGCTCGGCCTGTACCTCGTGCTGCGCTCGACGCAGCTCGACTGGGTGGCGCGCAAGCTGCTCTCCGAGAACCTCTACTTCGTCGTGCTGCCGGCGGCAATCCTGCTCCTGCTCCGCTACGTCGACGAGCGGCGGGCGCGCGACTTAGTCGGCGCCGGCCTGCTGTTCGGCGTGGCGTCGATCACCCGCGGCCCGACGCTGCTGTACGTGCCGCTCGCGGCCGGTATCGTGGTCCTCGCGCTTCGGCGATCCGGCGCGGCGTGGCGACAGGCGCTGGCGGCGTTCGCCGTCCTCGGCGTACTGACGGCGACGGTCGCCGCGCTGGTGCCCCTGCGTAATTACATCGTGTCCGGGCGCCCGGCCCTGGTCGCGACCAATGGCGGCGCGACGCTGCTGCTGGCCCACACGCCTACCGAGAAGGTCCGCCTGAGCCGCGGCGACCGCGACCCGATCTACAACTGGCTGAATCTCGACCGGCCCACCCGCGAGGTCGCCGAGTTCATCCGCCAGGACCCGGCCGGCTACCTGGCGACGCTGGTGCCACTCGGGCTCTACTCGATCGGCGTGTCCGGCGCGATCGAGGGCACCAGCGAGATCGCCCCGGACATCATGGCGCTCACGGTGCTGTACGTCACCGCGCTGGTGCTGCTACCGGGCGCGCGGACGCTCCGTGCCGCGCCGCTCCACGCCTTCGTCGCGCTCCACCTGGCGATCATGATGACGTTCCTGCCGTACGTCTACGGCTACCGCCAGGTGCTCCCGATGCAGCTCCTGATGCTCCCGTTCTGCGGCGCCCTGCTGGCCGACCTCGCCAGCCGGG
>JALYGH010000404.1 GCA_030777205.1 Chloroflexota bacterium | reverse complement strand
CCGCCAGGGCCGCTTCGACCGCGACACCGCGGGCCTGCTCGTCGGTCTCGGCCACACGGTCTGCCGCCGCTGGCGGGAGCCGGACGCCGGCATCTGGGAGCGGCGGGGCGATGGGCGGCAGCATACCCACTCGAAAGTCCTGTGCTGGGTGGCGCTGGACCGTTTGCTCCGGCTGCACGAGCGGGGCCAGCTCAACGCACCGGTTGCCCTCTTCAGCACCCACCGCCACGCCATCCGGGCCGAGATCGAGGCGCGCGGCTACAACGAGCGACTTGGCAGCTACACGACCACGCTCGACGGCGACGATGTGGACGCGAGCTTGCTCGCCCTCCCGCTGTACGGCTACGTCGACGCGGCGGCGCCGCGGATGCGCTCGACGTGCGCCCGGATCCGCGAGCGGCTTGGACGTGATGGCCTGGTCTTCCGATCCGCGCCGACCGGCGGCGAAGGCGCGTTCGGCATCTGCGGCTTCTGGGCAGTGGAGTGCCTGGCTGGAGCCGGCGACCTCGATGCAGCCACGCGTGCATTCGAGGACTTGCTTGGGTACGCGAACGACCTCGGCCTGTACGCCGAGGAGATCGCTCCGGAGACCGGGGCTCACCTAGGCAACTTTCCGCAGGCCTTCACCCACGTCGGGCTAATCAACGCGGCTACGACCCTGGCACGACTCCGTGCCGGAGGTCATCGCGCCTCGCCGGCTCCCCGGCACACTCTTGCAGCGGAGGGGCATCGATGAGATGGGGCAGCGCTGCGCTCTGGGGCTTCGTCGGCACGGTCGTCCTGACGGGCCTCCTGGCCGGGAGCCAGGGGCTCGGGCTGACCCGCATGAACATCCCATTCATGCTCGGTACAATGGTGACGGCCGATCGTGACCGCGCGAAGCTGATCGGCTTCGCGATGCACCTGGTGAACGGCTGGCTCTTCGCACTCATTTACGCGGCCGCGTTCGAGAGCTGGCGGCGAGCGACGTGGTGGCTGGGTGCCGCGACCGGGCTCGTGCACGCATTATTCGTCCTGACGGCAGCGATGCCGGTCCTGCCGGCGATGCACCCGCGGATGGCGAGCGAGCACGATGGTCCCGGCCCGACCCGCCAATTGGAGCCGCCGGGCTTCCTGGCGCTCAATTACGGTCGACGAACCCCGGTGTCGGTCGTCGTGGCGCACGTCGTCTACGGCGCCGTCCTGGGCGCGTTCTATCGACTTGGCCACCCACGCCGAAGGTCCTGGTTGCCCATCGCCCAGCGGCGGTGGTGCCGATCGTGACCCCGGCGGCACGCCGCGGGCAGCACGCCGTGTCCGAGATCAGTTGAGGGGCTTCATCTGATCACGCTGTTGGGAATGATCGGCAGTCGGCACCCCGCCCCGCGGGACGGGACCGCCGGCAGGTCACTTTGGAAGCAGCAGGCGGCCCTGCGCCCGGACGGCGTCGAGAGGCGATCGGCTTCGAGCCAGGCGTCGCGGATGCCCTCGTAGGTGCCGGTCATCTGCGCCACCTGGATCCCGAACCGCACCTGTCGCTCGGCCATGTCCCCACCTCGGCGCGCGTGTGCCCCCATGCGGGGGCCGGGCGGGTATAGCGCTCGGGGCGGCCAACGAGTGGCGACGGCTGACGCCGAGGCACGGGTTCGCTCGGCCAGGTGCTTTGCTTGCGTCGAAGCCCCGCGGTGTGCCCCTCTCCGCCCGCGTCCCCCCTGGGATACCACCCCGACATCCGTTTCGAGCGCATCCGGCACTCGTCCCCTCGGTGACATTCTCTGCTGAGGGAATTGCCACCCCGCCGGCCACGCTCTGCGTGAGGGAATGCGCGACGTGCCCTCGACGCGGGCCACGCCGTACCATTCGACGTCTTCTGGCGCGGTGCGCTCGCTCGGCGCTCGGTCGGGCCGCCTCGTCCCAAGGCCGCCATCCAGGCCCTGGAGCTAGATCATTCCGCCCACCACGAACCGCACCCACACCGGCCGCCACCGGCTACCCACGATCGTCCGGGCGCTGGCCGGGATGCCGCTGCTGCTCCTCCTCGTCTTGGTGATCGGCTGCACCGCGGCGAGCACGCGACCGAACGAGGGACCGGCATCATCCGTTGCACGGGCGGCGCCGGTGGCCGCGACTACGCCCGGCCCGTCCGACGTGACCGGGGGCACACCGGCGCCGCCCGTGGCCGCCGCCCGCCCGAACGTCGTCTTCATCCTTGCCGACGACATGCGCTACGACGGCCTGTGGATCATGTCCTCGCTGCTCGAGCTGGCCGCCGAGCGTGGCGTCACGTTCGAGCGCTCCTTCGCCACCACGCCGCTCTGCTGCCCGAGCCGGGCCACGATACTGACCGGCCTCTATGCCCACCATCATGGCGTCCTGAGGAACGATCCGCCGAACGGCGGCGTCGAGGCCTTCGACGACCGCTCGACCCTTGGCACCTGGCTGCGGGACGCCGGCATCCGCACCGGGCTCGTCGGTCGCTATATGAACGGTTACGAACACGAGGAGATCCCACCGGGCTGGAGCTCCTGGTTCGCGCTTTGGCAGTACTCCGAGCGGAACGGCAATTACTTCGACTTTCGGGTGTCGGATCAGGGCGAGCAGCGCTACTTCGATAGCAGGCCCGAGTCGTACTCGACGCGCGTGCTCGGCGAGGCGGCGCGGCGGTTCGTAGCCGAGGACCGGTCCACGCCGTTCATGCTCTACCTCGCGCCGCGGACTCCGCACTCGCCGGCGACGCCGGATCCGATCGACTCCGGCATCTTGAAGGGCCGCGAGCTGCCGCGCCTGCCGTCCTACGACGAGGAGGACGTCAGCGACAAGCCGGCCTGGGTCCGCGAGAACGGGCGGCTGCGCAAGCAGGAAGTCGAAGAGATCGAGAACCTGCGCCGCCGCCAGCTCGAGTCGCTTATCGGCCTGGATCGCGAGATCGGCGCGCTCGCGGACGCGCTGCGCGCCGACGGCCGCCTGGATCGCACCTGGTTCATTTTCACCTCCGACAACGGGATCCTCCTCGGCGAGCATCGGCTCGACGCCGGCAAGTCCTGCGCCTACGAGGAGTGCGTCCGGGTTCCCCTGGTCATCATCCCGCCGCCGGGCGCCGTGCCCGACGGGGCGCGGAGCGACGACCGCCTGGTCGCCAACATCGACCTCGCCCCGACGATCGCCGATATCATGGGCGTCCGGCCGGCCGTGCCGGTCGACGGCCGCAGCCTTCTGCCGCTGCTCCAGGATCGGGCCGCTCCCTGGCGCGACGCGCTCGTGCTCGAAGCGTGGAGCCAGACCGAGGGCAAGCAGTTCGTCGCGCTGCGCACGGCGGACCGCAAATTCGTCGACCTCGGCGGCGAGGAGGAGCTGTACGACCTGGCGACCGACCCGCACGAGCTCGAGAACCTGGGCCACACCTCGGAGCATGCCGCCGAACGGGCCCGCCTCGCGGCGCACCTCCAGGTGCTGCGCTCGACGCCGCCCGGTCAGGAGCCCCCGCGCCTCCCGTAGCATCGGCGATCGGCGCGAGTGGAGGCGGGGCGGCGCCGGCGATGATCGGTGGGCCGGGGCGCCGACCCATGCTGCCCGATCTCCGCCTCGGCCTCGTCGCCGGTCGGCCGGCGGCGAGCGAACTGCGCGTAGGCCGCCCGAAGCAGGACGAGCAGCCCGCCGAACGCCATCACGAGCACGAGCGGCTCGGTCGGCTGACGATACCGCTCGGATAGGCCGATGACGGCCAGGCTCGCCGCGTGCAGGAACAAGACCGTCAGCCCCGGCGCGAGCGCGGGGCGCCAGCTCAGCACCCGCAGCGCCGCCACCAGGCCCACGAGCGCCAGCAAGGGGACGATGGGACCGAGCCAGTTCGACTGGTAGAGGGTGGCGAGGCACTCGGTGAACGGGTACGCCTGCTCCTGCTCCAGGCTCGGCGGACCGACGAACGGCCGAAGCCGCCGTAGTGGCTGGTTGTCCCAATCGAGAAGCCGAGCCCTGTGCGCCCGCCAATGTTGCGCGAACGACTCCGGTTCGGCCAGGAAGACCCGGCCGGCGTCTCGCAGCACGATCCCGGCGTATGTCAGCGGACGGGCAGAGATCGCGTCGAAGGCGACCCGGCGCATCAAGTCGTTCGCCTCGCCCTGGCTGACTTCCAGCTCTCTCACCAGCCAGGCGTGGATCAGGATCCCGAGCACGTTCGCCGACGGGTTGCGAATGTTCTCGTCGGTCTGGCGCTGCATGTACTTGCGCGCCCGTTCCAGCTTGGCGTCCTCGTCCTGTGGCGGGTTCTCGCGGTCATAGAAGACGAACGCGCCGTGGTTGTGAACTAGCGTCCGGTAGATCAGCGACTGGCCCGCCCCACCGGCAACCGTAAACTCGCCGTGGACCGCCTGGTTGCGCGCCATCCAGGGCACCAGCACCGTGCCGGAGACGGCCGCGGCGAGGATCGCCCCCCGCACCTCCTGCCACCAGCTCCGGCAGCGGAGCAGCGCGACGACCGGAGCGACGAGTGGCGCGGGCACGGAGGTCCGCCCCTACTGGTCCGCCGACTCCGCATCGCCCGCCCCGGCGTCTCGCCCGGCGGTCGGCTCCCCGATTCCGCTCCAGTCCGTCGTTCGCGCCCCCCGTCCGGGCGCCTTTCCGGACGGGCCGATGACCAGCGTGAACTCCCCGCGCGGCGTCCCGCGCCCGAGCCGCTCGGCCACGTCGCCAGCCGGACCGCGAACGACCTCCTCGAACTTCTTCGTTAGCTCGCGACAGGCGGCGATCGGTCGGGTCGTCCCCAGCACTTCGGCAACATCTCGCAGGGCCGCCGCCACCCGGTGCGGCGACTCGAACACCACGACCGTATGGTCGACCTCGCGGAGGCGCTCCAGGAAACGCCGCCGCTCTCCGGACTTGCGCGGCAGGAAGCCGTAGAAGCTGAAGGCGTGCATCGGCTGGCCGGACGCCACCAGTGCGGCCAGGATCGCCGACGGGCCGGGTATCGGCACGACCGGGATGCCGGCGTCGAGCGCCGCGCGAATCAGTGGGAACCCAGGGTCGCTCAGACCGGGCATCCCGGCATCGCACACCAGCGCGACATCCTCCACCTGGAGGCGCTCGACGAGGCGGCGGACCTGCTCCGGGCCGCTGAACTCGTGGAAGCTCACCAGTGGCGTCCGGATGTCGTGCGCCGCGAGGACTGTGCGCGTCACGCGCGTGTCCTCGGCCGCGATGACGTCGGCCTCGCGCAGGATGCGGATAGCCCGCAGCGTCACGTCCTCGAGGTTCCCGATCGGCGTGCCGACAACGTACAGCGTGCCCACGGCGTCATGGTAACGGCTGGTGCGTGATGAGGGGGAGCCCACCCTCCTCCCCGCTCATCACTGGCATGCATCCTGCGCAGCGCGACTCTGCGCCTCGTCAGGGTAGTGCGTGTGCAGACGGCATGAGCGCGGCGGATAGCCGAGAGTCGAGGGGGACAAATGGTCGGCGCGTACACGGCGATGAGGCAGAAGACCGTGCTCGTCGTCGAAGACGACCGGGCGACGAGCGACCTGTTGCGCGACGTCGTGGAGGAGCAGGGATTCCGGTTCGTACCCGCCAACGAAGGCCACCTGGCGATCGAGCTCGCCCGCGACGAGCGCCCGAGCCTTATCACCCTTGACCTCGACCTGCCCGATACGGACGGCCACGCGGTGCTCCACCGCCTGCTTGGCGACGAGCGCACGCGCGCCATCCCGATCGTCGTCGTGACCGGGCATGCGCGCTTCCTGCCGAACGACGACTGTCACCGGGTGGCCGGGGTACTGGAAAAGCCGCTCGAGGTGGCCCACCTGGCGCAGGTGCTCCATTCCCTGCTCGGCGAGGATGCGCTACGATGACGTCGTGTTCATGTACGACCCGGCGCTCCAGCCGATCGTCCTCGCCAAGCTCGCCAAGTGGGGCCGACTGACCCAGGACGACCTCAACGCGATGCTTCGGCCGGACGAGCGGGTCCGCCTGCGCGACGACCTGCTCAAGGATCTCGAGTGGGAGGGGCTCGTGACGATCCGCGTCGTCGGCGACGAGCCGGTGATCGCGATCACGGACCTCGGCCGCGCCTGGCTGGAGCGGCACAACGCGGGGTCCGGGCCGAAGGATTAGCGAGGCGATGGCGATGCCCGAGCACGAGGCGAGTCCGAGCAACCCCACCGCGAGCCAGGCCGCCGCGAGCGAGTCGGGTCCGGGCCAGCCAACGGGAGCGTCGGCGACCGGACAGGCGGCCTCCGGGGGCGCCGGGGGCTCGCGCGCGGCGACCCTCGGCGACGTGCAAGCCGAGGCGGACCGCCTGATCAAGAATCTCCAGGCAGACCACGGGACCGAGGTGGCCGTGTACGCCGTCGCCCTGCTGGCGAACCGGGCCGCGGCCGAGTTGCACCGCCTGGCGAAAGCCGAGGCAACGGCGCGCAAGGGCACGCCGGAGTGGGGCACCTGGGCGGCGCTCCAGAACTCCGCCCGCAAGCTGGTGCTCGATTCGAGCACTGCCCGCGACGGTGCTGCCCGCCTGGCCGGCCGCCCACGTTAGCGCCCGGATGTGGTCGGCAGTCCGCGCCTCGCGGCCGAGACAAAGTCCGCCATCACGCTCACGAGCCCGCCGACAGCACAGTACCGGTGAGGTGGGGCGCATCGGGGCCGCCCATCGCGCGAGCGGGCCGGGTGTGCGATAACGGCGGGCGTCGTGTTCCCCAGTCCGGGGCACGAGCAAATTGCCGTTTGGAGCCTGCTGGTGAAGATCATCGACGTCACCGCCTATCACCTCCCCGGCACGCGTTATCCCTGGGTCTTCCTCCGTGTCGCCACCGACGAGGGCATCCACGGCTGGGGACAGGTGTCGACCGGGCCGCACAGCACGGTCGTGGCCGCCGCCGCCAGCCGGCTCGGGCCGATCTTGATTGGCGAGGATCCGACCAGGATCGAGTACATCTGGCACAAGCTGTACGCGAGCTTCAACTCGCTCGGGTCGCTCGGGTTTGTCTCGGCGCTGATCTCCGGCGTAGACATCGCCCTCTGGGACATCCGCGGCAAGACTCTCGGCCTGCCGATCTATGAGCTGCTCGGCGGCAAGTTCCACGACCGCCTGATCCTGTACAGCAATGGCTGGTTCAACGGCTGCGAGACGGCGCAGGAGTACGCCCGGGCCGCCCGCGCCACCGTCGACGTCGGGCACACGGCGATCAAGCTTGACCCATTCAAGCGCGGCGCGACCTACCTGGCCGGCTACGCCGCGAACTACCCACCGGACCAGGACTACCACGCCGTCGAGATCATCGAGGCGATCCGAACCGAGATCGGCAACGAGGTCGAGATCTTCATCGACGCCCACGGGCGCTTCAACCTGCCGACCGCCGTGCGGCTCGCCAATCGCCTCGCGCCGTACCGGATCGGCTGGTTCGAGGAGCCGGTCCCGCCGGAGAACTGGGACGCGCTCCACCAGTTCCGCGACCTCACGGATGTGCCGGTCTGCGTCGGTGAGCGGCTCTACACGCGCTGGCAGTTCCGCCCGGTCCTCGAGCAGAAGCTGACCGACTACATCATGCCGGACATCATCCGGACCGGCGGCATCTCGGAGATGAAGAAGATCGCGACGCTTGCCGAGACGTTCTTCGTCCCAATTTCGCCGCACGACGCGACCGGCCCGATTACCCTGATCGCCGGCGCCCAGACGATGATGTCGACGTCGAGCTTCTTCCGGCTCGAGATCGCCTACTCTGAACTGGACTTGTACCAGAAGATCATGGACCCGCCGTTCGACGTCCGCGAGGGCTACATGCACGTGTCGGAGCGGCCCGGCCTCGGCCACGAGCCGCGGGCCGACTACCTCGAGCAAGCGATTCCGTTCTGACGATCCTACCCTGAGCGGTGACAGAACGAGATTAACTCGCCGCGTCGGCCTCGAGGTGCAGCAGGAGCGTCTCGACGGTCCAGACGGGCACCCCACAGCCGCAGAAGTCGTAATCGACGGTCAGGATCGCGCAACCGACGGTGGGTGCGAGGGCCACCGTCGACGCGTCCCGCGGATCACGTGGGACGCGCCGGTACGCCTCTGCCAGCGCACCGGCATACTCGTTCGACGGCACGACAGCAACGCTTGATGTTGAGGAGCCGCAACGCATCGGTGAGGACATCCGCGGCCTCCTCGCTCGTCAACTGACCGCGCCGAGTTATACCACCCCCGCATAGCTACGCCGCGTTTGTCAGCGGTGCTGGCAGCGCGGTGATGGCGGCGTTGATCCAGTCCCAGCCGCAGAGGCGTTGCACGCGGGCCGGGTCGGCGTCGAGCTCCTCCAGGAAGGCCTGGACCTCGGCGGCCGTGGCGTCGAGGGTGGCGTAGACGCGGCCCT